>CAVKNF010000077.1:0-11171 GCA_963657415.1 bacterium
GCCAATAGACAAAGCGTTAGTGACGCTTTAACATTAAGTAGTGCCCACCCACGACCATCAGGTCAACCTCTGCCCTTGCAGAGTCCCGCCGCCCTCGGTCTATATAGCTTTTAGACGGCACGGCGTGGGTATAGACTCTGCAAAAATAATATTTTTCTCTTACAAACGGCAACTTTTTCATCCTAAAATGGCGTCCAAGCCTTGTTTTTAACATGTTTTACACCGATTTCGTCAAAGAAATCTACTTTTTCAAGATTTTCCTCGAAGAAAAGTTTGTGTTATCAAGAATTATTCGTACCTTTGCAGCGTCAGTCCTCGCCAAGCCTCTTAACAATGCTCAAATCGTGCGAGGCGTTTTTTGTTTATACACTTTTGAATATGGCTAATCTTATTCCATTTACAAAACAGTTTGAGTCTTCAGAAAATCTCGTCGATTTGCTTGAATCGCGAGGTTTGCAGATTTGTGACAGGAATAAAGCCGTACAATATCTTGACAATATCGGTTATTACAGGCTTTCTGCTTACATGTACCCACTGTTGAAAATGCCAAAGACGGAACATCTGTATAAGAATGGTGCCACTTTCAAACAGGTAATGATGCTTTATCGCTTTGACAAGAAACTGCGATTGCTCATGTTCAACGAGATAGAAAAGGTAGAGATTGCAGTTAGACGTGCCGTGATGCAGATACCAGCAGACATGATTGGCAACCCCTTTTGGCTTACAGACCCTTCGAACTTCTTGGATAGTTTCAAGTTCAATGAGACAATGAGAGCAATCTCCAAGGAATACAGCAAATCCAAGGAAGAATTCATTCTTCACTACAAGCGAACTTACTCAGAGCCATATCCACCATCATGGATTTTAGGAGAGCTGCTTACTATTGGAAATGTCAATGTCATTTATCGCAACATCAAACAAAATCGCATACGCAAACGCATAGCAAAACGTTTTGGACTGCCGATTAATGTGTTTGAGTCATGGCTCACGGTTATTGCTGTCACTCGCAATGCATGCGGACATCATGCCAGAGTGTGGAACAAGCAGAATGCCATTCAACCAGCAATTCCTAATAGTCCTGCAGGAGCATGGATAACGTTACCGACTGATTCCATGCGTGCGTACTTTGACCTCTGCATCATCAAGTATTTCCTCGACATCATATCTCCAAACAACGATATGCTTGACAAGATGCAAACTCTATTTTCTAATTATCCAGAGATAGATCTGGCGGCTCTCGGATTTCCTGAAGGATGGGAGAAAGAACCGCTATGGAGACAGCAGATGTGTAACTCCAACCTTGGGAGAACTCTCGAAAACCAGCGAGCCCAAACCATGGGAAACTCCACGAATTGAAGTTGCACAAACAGATGAATATCCTGAACAAATTATTCCGACAAGACCAATCATGGACGTGATATCAATGTGACGTTTAAGGGTGAACTGCGGGAAGACCGCGTTTGCCATCGAAATGATAGCGAGGAGAAAAGTCAACACGTTGATACTCGTGCATAACAAGGCGTTGCTTGGACAGTGGAAAGAACGATTGGAGTACTATGCATTTACTATAGTATAGGATTGAGTGAAATGGAATTATTGGATGATGAAGCGGAAAAAGATTGAAGAGGGTGTGCCAGTTTTGGTACACCCTCTTGACATAAGATTAATCTTATCTTTATACAGTACAACGAAATGTGTCGCACCATCAATCCTTATTTGCTTTTCTTTATTCCCTTATATGCCAGGAAAGCGATGGCAACGACGGCAAGGGCGAGGATAATGTAGCCTATCTCGTGGCTATACTGCACTGCCTGCTGATACACGTCCTGAGTGGTCTTGTAGTCGGTGTAGTGGTAGATGGCCCATCCGATGCATGCCAGGACTGTGTTCCACACTCCCGCACCGAGAGTGGTGTAGGTGAGGAACTTGCCCAGATGCATGCCTGCAAGACCTGCGGGAATGCTTATCAACTGTCTTACGGCAGGCACAAGACGACCGAAGAATGTCGACGCTGCACCATGGTCGCGGAAGAAGGTCTCAGCCTTCTCCACTGCCTGACGGTCGATGAGGCACATGTGACCTATGCGACTGTCGGCAAAGCGATAGATGATGGGGCGTCCGAGCCACTTCGCCAGATAGTAGTTGATGAGAGCGCCGATGTCGGCACCCAGTGTGGCGCACACTATCACGAGGAAGAAGTTGAGCCCGCTGTCAGGGTCCATGGCCTTCCATGCTGCAGGTGGCACTACCACTTCAGACGGGAAGGGGACAAACGAACTCTCAATAGCCATAAAGACTGTCACCACCCAGTAGTTAAGGTGATCGAGTATCCAAAGAAACAGTTCTGCTGAATTCATATGCTATCGGCTGTGGTGTTTATTTCTTCCATGTGTCCTTCAGACCCACCGTCTTGTTGAAGATGAGATGGTCGGGAGTGGAGTCATAGTCGGGAGTGTAATATCCGATGCGCTGGAACTGCAGATAGTCGAGAGGTTTGGTAGTGGCAAGGAATTTTTCCACATAAGCCTTCTTTATCTCCAGACTGTCGGGATTGATAAACTTGCGCATGTCGTCCACGTCGATGCGGTTCTTGCCCTGCTCCTTCGAGTAGGCAGCCACCTCGTCGCGAGGATTCTCCACGAGCCACAGGCGGTCATAGTTGCGCACTTCTGCCTCCAGGCAGTGCTTGCAACTCACCCAGTGGATGGTCTTGCCCTTAATCTTCATGTTGGCGTTTGCCTCGCCAGTCTTTGTTTCGGGGATTACCTCGGCATATATCTCCACGATGTTGCCTTCAGCATCCTTCTTGCAGAAGTTTTCCTCCGGACAGCGGATGATGTAGGAGTTCTTCAGTCGCACCTCCTTGCCTGGACCGAGACGGAAGAACTTCTTGGGTGCATCCTCCATGAAGTCGTCGCGCTCTATCCACAGTTCGCGGCTGAACTCTATGTCGTGTGTGCCGTCGGCCTCGTTCTCAGGATTGTTTTGAGCCTGATACACCTCCACGGCGTCTTCTGCTATGTTGGTGAGAACGAGTTTCACAGGGTTCACCACAGCGCTCACTCGAGTGGCTCTCTTATTGAGGTCGTCGCGCAGAGCGCTCTCAAAGAGAGACATCTGATTGAGAGCGTCATATTTCGTATAGCCTATCTTGTCGATGAAGGCGAGGATACCCTCAGGGCTGTAGCCTCTGCGGCGGAAACCGCTGATGGTAGGCATACGCGGGTCGTCCCATCCGTTGACCACTCCCTCCTTCACGAGGATGAGCAGATTGCGCTTTGACAGGAGTATGTGTGTAAGGTTGAGTTTGTTGAACTCCGTCTGCTGTGGGCGGTTGTCGTCCAAGGGTTTGTCGTCGCCTGCCACCTGCTTTGCCCAGTCCACGAAGAGGTCGTAGAGCGGACGGTGAGGTTCAAACTCGAGTGTACACAGTGAGTGGGTCACTCCCTCCCAGTAGTCGCACTGTCCGTGAGTGAAGTCATACATCGGGTAAGCGTTCCACTTGTTGCCCGTGCGCCAGTGCGGTATGTTGAGCACGCGATAGATGATAGGGTCGCGGAAATGCATGTTGTCGCTTGCCATATCGATTTTGGCGCGCAGCACCATCTTGCCCGGCTCCATGTTGCCCGAGTTCATCTCATTGAAGAGACGCAGACTCTCCTCCACAGGGCGGTTGCGGAATGGTGACTCAGTGCCAGGAGTAGTCGGCGTGCCCTTCTGTTCGGCTATCTGCTCTGCTGTCTGCTCGTCGACATAAGCCTTGCCCTCCTTGATGAGAGCCACGGCGAGATCCCACAACTGCTGGAAATAGTCGGAAGCGTAATATATGTTACCCCACTTGAATCCCAGCCACTCTATGTCGCGCTTGATGGCCTCCACATATTCCGTGTCCTCCTTCTGCGGGTTGGTGTCGTCCATGCGGAGGTTGCACACACCGCCAAACTTCTGCGCTATGCCGAAGTCGAGGGCTATGGCCTTGGCGTGTCCTATGTGCAGGTAGCCGTTGGGCTCTGGTGGGAAACGAGTCTGCAATCGGCCACCGTTCTTGCCGTCGGCCAGATCTTTGACAACAATCTGCTCAATGAAGTTGAGAGACTTCTTCTCTTCTACTGCGTTTTCTTCGTTGCTTGCCATATGTTTCTATTGTTCTTGTTTTGTTTCGTTATTAAGGTGGGCTTTATAAATTACTACCTTATTTTATACCGCGGGCATTGAGTGCCGCAGAATATTTTGCCGCGTTGTCCATATGCTCCTTATAGGTAGCAGCAAAGCGGTGGGTGCCCGAGAAATCCTCCTTCGCACACATATATATATAGTCGTGGTGCACAAGGTTGAGCACAGCGTCGATGCCTGCTATCGTAGGGTTGCGTATAGGTCCCGGTGGCAGTCCCTCATATTTATATGTATTGTATGGGGAGTCTGTAGTCAGCATGTTGTGATAGATGCGCTTGGCGGCGAAATCCTTTGTGGCAAACTTCACCGTGGGGTCTGCCTGCAGAGGCATGCCTGACTGGAGGCGATTGTAGTAGAGGCCGGCTATCATCGGCTTCTCGGCATTGTTGGATGTCTCTGCGTCCACGATGGAAGCCATGGTCGACACTTCCTCTTCGGAGAGATTAAGTGCCTTTGCCTTTGCCTTGCGGCTGTCGCTCCAAAACTTGCCATACTCCTTGTTCATGCGGTCGAGCAGGTCAGAGGTGGATATATTCCAAAACACCTCATAGGTGTCGGGGATAAACATGCACATCACTGTGGCAGTGTCGTGGCCATACTTTGCGCAAGTGGCATCGTCCTTGAGAGCCTTGAGTATGCTGAGGCTGTCTGCCATGAGTTTCTTCGACAGGCGGCCTGCCATAATCTCGGGAGTGAACACCGACGGTATGGTGAGCATCAGCGGAGACTGCATGCCGTTTCTCATGGCGCGGAATACGCGGAAGGCGCCATAGGCCGGCTTCACCTCATAACGTCCCGTGCGTATCTTCTCGCCGTAGCCAGTATATTTTGCGAGCAGTCGGAATCCCGTTATACTCTTTCCTGCGGCTATGCCCTCCACCTTGGCATAGACGGAATCGATGTTGTCGTCATTGTCAACATACACATATTCTGTGCTTTTGCTTCCCGAGAGAGAAGCGAAGAATGCGTAATACACAATCCCTGCTATCACTACGAGACACGCTATGACGGGGATGGCATATTTTCTTTTTGCTGATTTCATTGACTCTATAAATATAAACTTGTTGACCCTATGAATATAATCTTGTCGTTTTGTTTAATCTCTGCAAAATTACGAAATATATAATTAAAAGTCACTAACACAGCAGATTATTTTGACTAACTTTGCATATCCGCATTGCCGCGCAGGTGGCGGCAGATGACGGAAGATTGTTATTCAGGTAATTATAAAGTTGTTTTTCTGGTAATCATGAAAGAGTATTCCACTTATATATTCGACCTTGACGGCACACTCCTCAATACGCTCGGCGACTTGTGTGTCAGTTGTAATTATGCGCTGAAAACCATGCATTTCCCCGAGCGGACTCTTGATGAGGTGCGTCGCTTTGTGGGCAATGGCGTGGCGAAACTCATGGAGAGGGCGGTGCCCGCGGGTACGTCCGCAGAACTGACGGCTGAGGCTCTTGATATATTCCGCCGGCATTATCTCGAGCACGGACTTGACACCACGCGTCCCTATGACGGCATACCAGAGATGCTCGCCGAACTCAAGCGTCGCGGCAAGCGCATTGCCGTGGTGAGCAACAAGTTTCGTGATGCCACGCGCCAGCTCTGTGCCCATTTCTTCCCCGACACGGTCGAGGTGGCCATCGGCGAGACTTCCACGATAAGGAAGAAGCCAGCCCCCGACACCGTCCTTGAGGCCATGCACCAACTCGGTGTCACGGCTGACGGCGCGGTCTACATAGGCGATAGCGATGTGGACGTCATGACAGCCCACAATAGCGGCATGCCCTGCATCTCAGTGCTGTGGGGCTTTCGCGACAAGGATTTCCTCATAGAGAGCGGTGCCACCACGTTTGCCGAGACTCCAGCAGATATTTTGCTATAGGAAATAATATGCGAAGCATCCCCGCTAAGTCCCCTCAAGCATGGGTGTGTCAAGCGATGTTGCCCTATTCCTTCGTCAGCACATATGCTGGGATGATGCACTCCTGAGGTGTGAAACCGCCATGTGCATAGCCATAGGTGCCACGAGTGGCAAAGGGCTTGTCGGTACGGGCGTAATATTGGTAGTGGCTATCGAAATAATTTCCTTCCACCTCTATCAGATTGGAATGTGGCAGTGGATGGTCGGTCAGCACATATCTTTCTTCTATCTTCATGACTTGCCCGTTGGGACGCGGTTCTTTGTCTGCCTCGTCGAGGATGCCTGTGATGACAAAGCCATGGTCGGTGGTGAGCACCACCTTTCCGTATCCAAGACGGAAAAGCATCTTTATCTTGTTGCTGAGTTCCGTCTCATAGTTGTCGATGTCCTTCAATCCTCCCATCTGCTTCTTCTCGCCCACCTGGTCGATGTCGCCATAGGTCAATACAAGTCTGTGGGCTGTCGTGCTCTCGCTCAGCATGTCAAGAGGCATGATGACCACGTCAGGGTGAGATTCCTTCAACTTGTTGTATCTTGCCTGGTTGTTTGCCGTTGGTTCTTTACATCCATACAAGGCACTCATGCCGTTCTCTGTAACAGAAGGAAGAACGGAGAATATAGTGTCCTTCTTAATATTTACACCATTGTATGTGGTGCCGTCACCTACGATGCTCTCTGCTATCTCCAGGCGCAAGCCGTCGCAGACGATGACGGCGGTGCGTCTGTCGTCGGCAAGTGCATCTGCAACCAATCCCTGTTGGGTAGGCTCATACTTGTCGTTGAGCGAATACCAGCGTGCCAGCAGTTCATTGTTCAGGCTGGTGTAGTACTCCTGCAGGGGGCGAAGGGTGGCAGTGTCTTTGAGCCATGCTACGAAGATTTTGCGCATGGCGGTGTCGAGCCATGCGAAATGTTCCTGATAGTAGCGTGCCATCTGCCGGAAGTTGCCCACGTCGTGCAGGCCTTTCACGGCAAAGGTACTTAGTGTCAGCAAACTTCCAAGCCATTTCGGTTTGAAGAGTTTGGCTTTCTTTGTTTCTGTTCTCGTCTTGAGGTTGGCGATGACGGCCGTCGTGTCCTGCTGGTGTTTCAGGGCATCGCTCAGCATTTTGGTCAACTTGCGGTCGAGTGCCTCAAAAGGATGGTCGGGATGTGCCTGCAGCGGATTTGCGTCTGCCGGCAGCGTGAAGTTGTCTATATACTTTCTGAGTACATCTGCCCTTTCAGCACTGTCTGCCCACTGCTGATATGCGGCAAGCAGGAGCCCGCCAATGGTATTGTCTGCCAACGACTGCAGCATGATGTTGACCACTTCCTGTGCCAAGGTCTCTGCAGGTTGTGCGGTAGGAGTCCTGCCGATGGATTTGTAGACCTCTGCACGGAATACGTTCCACACCGTCTCGTCCATGCGTTGCCGTGTAGCCTCAGGCGCACAAAGGAAATCGAGCAGCCAGTCGTCGAGGCGCAAAGGTTCGGTGATGCCGTCGGCCACCGACTGCCACCACTTCAGGTCCTTTCCCTCGCTCAGGCGGGCAGCAAGGAGCAGTTTGTCGTGCGAGAGCGACGTGTTCTTTCCTGTGGCGGCGAAGAGTTTCTGACGGATGTATGCTTCCATGTCGTCGAGCACCAGCAAACCTGCTGTCTGCACGTATTCTTGCAGATAGGTCAGGTTGTCTGCCTTTTTCTTGGCGTAGAACACCACCTTATCATGGGCATACTCCGACTCCGCACGGTATTTTGCCTCCAGTTCGCTCCAGTCGTCCTTGACGGTCATCTGCCTATATTCGCCGGGCAAATATTTGAGCAGATAGCCTCCTTCGCCCTTGGCATCGGTCACCACGATGTAGCGGTGGTCTGTCAGGACGCTCTGTATGTCATCTATGAACCATTTGTCTATCATAGTTGTTGCTCTATCTTTCTATTTATTCTCTATTATATTCTTTCGCTATCTTGTAATTGGCAACCAAGCAAAGAAACGAGATAATTATTTGGATAACAGCGTGTCATCCCTCTTTGCGAATTGTTTTCTATTTTCCATTCTATTTTCCATTTCTTGTTTTCAACGCATTTTTTCGGAAAAGAGAATGCATAAGCACTTATTCGACGTATTTATATCTTTGCCATCTGTTTTTGCCTATTTTGACAACTTTTCCTTCCGATATTAGAATCTGCAGTTGCGTCCATATCTTCTTGGACGCAATCTCTTCTCCTATTCTTAATTGAATGTCTGCGAGCGAAGATTCTTTATAGATTTTCAGGTCTTCGACAATCAACTCCTTAATACGATAGTCTTCTATTCGCTTCAATGAGGTTTTTCCCTTGTAATTGCTGTTCTTGAGCAATTCGGGGTTTACTCTATACTCCTTTGCTTTCGAGCGTTCGTCAGTAGACGTTACCAATCCCTTGTCTATAAGTGGGCGCAACCAAGAACGCAAAGCATCGGCATCCCTCAAGCCCAGCATGGAAATGAGTTTGGATGCTGTCACGCTTTCGTGTATGGCAATCAGACCGAGGCAGATAAGTTGTTTTTGTCTGACATCATAGTTTTGGTCTGCATGCTGCATTACCTTTATCATCTCCTGGCTTACAATTCTTCTGTTCACCTGCACGGACACAAAGTCATCTCCCTCTGTGACCACAGGGATAGACTTTCCGTTGGCAAGCAGAGTCTCATACATCATGTCGTATCCCGAACCTTCCCTTTCCATCATGTGGAGAGCGTAAAATATGGCAGCAAAGTGTTCGTTGCGCTTCTTTGTGGCATGCAGTATGTTTTCGGTAGTCACTCCGATAGGCAATCTGCCCGGGTTTACCACAGTGATGTGGTCGGGATAGATGTTGACAAAAATATCTCCACGCACAGTGTACGGCCGGTGAACAAGGGAATTGGCCAGCAGTTCTCGAATCACTTTCTCTGGGTAAGCCTGTATGTTTCTTCTGAACAAGCCTTCGCTTATCTCAGTACTTTCCTTCCATTCCGGCACATCGTGCCATATAGCCTTGACAAGTTCCAGCGGGGTGCGGGTGAAATCATCGTAGACCCACTTGTTTACCTTGTCGCCATATTGGTCATACTTGATGCACTGTATGACGGGGGAGTTGGATATGCGTCCACGTTGTGTCTGTTTGCCGATAAACAGCACTCCAAGATTAGTAAGATTTCCTGTGTCAGGATCCGTCAGATAGTAGAAGTCGAGTATTTCCTTTACGTCTTTCTGTTTTACGAAATCGCTGACTCTATCCGATAGTTTGAGCTGTCGTATGAGCATATCAAGTTTCTCTTTGTCAGCATCCAGCCAATTATACTTTGTCTCTGCATCCTCCCATCTCAGGCATCCTTTGTCTTCAGCAAGCCGAGGCAGGTCTTCTGGTCCCACAGGCACACTGTTGTCACCTATGCGTATGTAGAACTTTCCTGATGTAGTGGCTGCGGCAGTATTGGAATTGCGGGGAATATGCAGCTTGATGTATTTGCCGCCATTCTCCGCCGCAATCACTTCCGTAGAAACGACAACACCATTGGTCCTTTCGCCAATCTTGTTGACGATGGTTGTTGTGAGACCGTCAGGAATATCCTGTGCTTGGGGCGGCAGCGTGTCACCGTCCTCTATGCCGATGTCTATTGTGCCTCCTTCTGCATTGCTAAAGGCTACGCAGTCCTTGGCCAGCTCGCCAAAATCGGCAGTCTTTCCCGTCACGCTGCGGAGGGATTTCTTGTCGTATATGCTGTTTTCCTTCATGAGAGTTCCATTTTTTTTGTCTTGGGTTTACCAGTCGGCGTTGAGATATTTCTTCAGTTGTCCGCTGTTGAGCACGTCGTAACTGATCATCTTGCGCTTCTGCAGGGGTGCGATGTTCTTGCCCACACCGTCGTCGAGTTTCGGGTCGTAGCCGCTGGCGAGCAGGTCGTCGGTCTTCTGGCAGAAGTCGGCAAGCTCGGCGAGTTTTTCGCGCAGTTCGGTGGCTTCCAGTCGTCCCTCGGTGTTGCTGGTGTCGAGGGCGTTGAGTCTGTCGCGCAGGGCTGTCTCGCGGTTGGCGGCATAGATGCTGCGCACACGGAAGAGGGCATTGCGGTTCCACTTGTAGATGCTCACATAGAGGTCCATGGCATGGTGCTCGCCTGTGCTGAGGTGCCAGATGAACGGAGTCTTGGGCAGATACATGAAGAGGTTGAGGTGGTCGGAGAGTTGCTGGAAGAAGCGTTCGCGCAGGTATTTTCCCAGTTCGCAACCCAGCAGTTGGCACACTTGGCTAAACTGCGCCGCACTGTAGCCTCTCTCCATCATCTCCCGCTCTATGCGCAGGGCGAGTCGCTCTTCACCCATCTTGTCGCCGAGAGGGATGATGCCGTCGTCGTCTTTCTCCAGCACGGTGCGGATCACGTCGGTGAGGAGTTCGAAGGCGAGGCTCTGCGTGCGCTGGGGCGGCAGTATGCCGGCGTGACGGAACTGATACCACACCTCCACGGGGTTCATCTTGTGTTTGCCACAGAACTCCTCCCACCCGTTGTTGTTCTGATAGAGCGTGTCGAAGTCTTTTATCTGTGGTTGGTCATCGTTGACGGTGAGTCGGTCGATGTGCGCCCAAACGTCGTCAGAGGCAGGGAACTCGGTGTTGTCTTTCAGCCATTGCTTATACTCCGCCAAGGCTGCCGCAGATACGCTGAGGTCGCCCACGGGGACTCCTTCCTTGTCGAGCACCATCTGCCGGTCGTGGTCGTTGAGTTCGTATACGTCGAAGACGATGCGGTTGATAATGGCCTCGTTCAGCAATATCTGTGTCAGCAGACCGTTCTCGTAGTTATAATAACAGGCGAGCTCGTCCTGGGGAAGAGAGGTTGTGCCGATTGGAGAATGAGCGAAGTTCTTTTCTACAATACTAAAAGAATGTATAAACTCTTTTATTTGTATATTTTGGTTTGATTTATTGGTTACTATTCCTTCTTCTTTATTATTTGGAATAACAAACGGAACTCTCTGCATATCTCCGACTTGCGTATTAACGGTCGGATTTAGACAATCTGCTATATAGAAACATAAATTAGAGTTGAGGAATGCCAACAAATACA
>CAVKNF010000078.1:0-11146 GCA_963657415.1 bacterium
CATTACGACCCTGAGGCTCTTTTTAGTAGGTGCTGCGTCCTCGCTGCACCCCTCAAGCAAAAAGCAAGGAGGCACGGCGCCCTCGCCGTACCACGCTGATGATGATTTCCCTTGCAAGCGATTGGTGCAGCGGGGACGCAGCACCTACTATAATTACCATTCGCTCGTTAGCGATGGGTACAGCGAGGGCGCTGTACCTCCTAGGGATGCTGCGTCCTTTCTTTGTCTCTTTAACATTAATGTTTGTAGGATTCGTAATAATGTGTGGCAAAAGGTTGTGTTTATTCAAATTTTATACCTACCTTTGCCAATTGGTTACTTGTCTTCAATATATAAGGGTGAGTAATGTTGGTTGACAATAAAATATAAAAGAATTAGTTTGGTAGATAAATGGAATGGATAGACGGATTGTTTAATATCCACTCTGCACTGCAGACTGTTGTGGTGCTGTCGCTGATTTGTGCCATGGGACTGGCGCTTGGAAAGATTAGGGTGCGGGGCGTGTCGCTTGGTGTGGCCTTCGTATTCTTTATGGGTATAGTAGCTGGACATTTCCAGTTGAGTGTTGATGAGCGCATGCTTGACTTCGCTGAGACATTCGGATTGGCACTCTTTGTCTATACTTTGGGATTATATGTCGGACCAAACTTCTTCGCATTGATGCGCCAGGAGGGAATAAAACTCAATCTGTGGAGTTTTGCCGTTATAGCAGTAGGCACAGTCATGGCCGTGGCTCTTACATGGTTTTTGCCTATCAACATATCAGATATGGTCGGCATATTGTGTGGTGCCACTACGAATACGCCTGCCCTTGGTGCTGCCCAGCAGTCACTCCAGCATCTCGGACTGTCGAGTAGCGGTGCAGCGTTGGGATGTGCCATTACATATCCTCTTGGAGTTGTCGGCGTCATCTTTGCCATGATGATAATAAGGCGTTTCTTTTGTCGAAAGGAAGATTTGGAGGCATCTTCTAATGTAGAGGTAGACAATACGTATATAGCACAGTTTGTAGTTGTCAATCCCGCCATTTCTGGCAAAAGCATTGCTGAGGTGGTGCGTATGACCCATATAAAATTCATTGTTTCTCGTGTATGGCGCAGTAACGAAGTGATTGTGCCTTCTTCCCAGACAAGATTGTCTGCTGGTGACAAGGTGATGGTAGTTACCACGCGAGATGATGCAGATGCAATGGAACTGCTCTTTGGTCAGAAGGTGCAGAAGGACTGGAATGGAGAGGAAGTGGACTGGAACAATATAGACTCACACATAGAAAGTCGCGTCATAGTGGTTACGCGTCCTGTGCTCAATGGAAAGGTATTGGGCACACTGCATCTGCGTGAGGCATACGGAGTCAATGTGAGCCGAGTGATGCGTGGTGACGTGAAGTTGCTTGCCACCGATAACCTTAGACTCCAGTATGGTGACCGTGTGACAGTGGTGGGCAAACCAGATGCAATAGACAATGTGGAGAGTTTCCTCGGCAATGCCGTGCAAGTGCTCAATGAGCCTAACCTTGGTTCGATCTTCCTCGGCATGATGTTGGGTCTTGCCCTTGGTGCCATACCTTTCAGTTTGCCTGGTATGAGTGCTCCTGTGAGGATGGGAATAGCCGGTGGTTCCATTATCGTCGGCATACTCGTAGGCGCGCTCGGTCCACGTGTGCATTTCATCAGTTATACCACGCGCTCTGCCTCGCTTATGTTGCGCAAGTTGGGATTGTCGCTCTATTTGGCGAGCCTTGGACTTGCAGCCGGAAGTGATTTCCTTGATACCGTCATGCGTCCGGAGGGACTGCTGTGGATAGGAATAGGCTTTGTGTTGACTGTAATACCAGTCCTTATCATGGGTGTCATTGCCTTGCGTATGGGACGTCTGGACTTCGGTTCGGTATGCGGTATACTTTGCGGATCGATGGCAAATCCGATGGCTTTGGGATATGCCAACGATACGGTGAAAGGTGACACTGCATCGGTAAGTTACGCTTCGGTATATCCTTTGGGCATGTTCCTGCGAGTTGTCATAGCGCAGGTGCTGATAATGTTTCTTGCTTCGTAGTTGTATTCTAATGTGTTCCGAAATAAGATAGAAGGATAAGTATGGCGACGAGGACTATCAGCACGATAGACTTTATCATGCATGTTGCCACCCTTTTGACGATAATAAATCCTGCTATGATGGCGAGTATGCCAAATATGAATAATGTGAAGCCGTTCATAAGATGATTATTGTTTGGTATTTACGTCGAGTTGTGGGTATGGTATTTCTATATTGTTGTCATTGAGAGTCTTGTAGATGCATTCACGTATCTCTCCATCGTTGACAACATTGGTAGCTACTGGCACCCAAACAAGTATCTTCAGGTTAACTGAAGAGTCTGCGAAACTGTCAAGGATGACTGTGACTGGTTTGTTCTTCTTAAGGAATGGCAGTTTTGAGATATTGTCGACAAGCATCTTTCTTACCTTGGCGATATCGGTGCCGTAGGCAACTCCTACCTCGATCTTGTCCAATTCATAACCGTGATTACGTGTGAGATTCTTGTAGTTCTTGGTAAAGAGCTGTGAGTTTTGGAATGCTATGATAGATCCGTCGGAGATGTTTACCAGAGTGGAAGTATAGCTAATGGAGCTCACTGTTCCTCTATAGCCGTCGCATTCTATAAGGTCGCCAATCTTTACGCGTCCAGTCATGAGTGAGATGCCATAGTAGATATTCTCGATGATGTCCTTTGACGCAAAACCGACACCTGTGGACAGACCGCCCGAAACTACCAGCAGCCATGAGTTACCCACATTGAGAATGCTCAGGACTATCAGCACCCATGTACCCCAAACCACAATCTGTATGACGTTGTTGCCCAGTACGCTTGTTGATGCGGCATTGGCATAATTGCTCTTGCTGAGGTGTATTGCCAATAGAGCCTTTGCAGAGCGATTGATGTAGGCAAAGAGGAAATAGAGTGTTATGACGAGGCACAGTCCGTAGATGCTGGCAGAGAAGTTGGCAGTATCTATGAATTTAGTGGTGAATATTGTCCATGTCGTACTGCTGAGGTTGAATACGTCGGCAGCCCAATATATGGCCAATACTATAGATGCTACGCCAAGTGATGGTAGCAACACTGTGCGGCAGAAATCATAGTGCCATGTTTCTGTTATCGGTTTCTTGTAGAACTCGCGATGCTCGGTCCAGTTTTTCATCCATCCAGAGATACATGTTATCGTGAGGATACATGTCAACTGCATTATCCACCAGATAAGTGACTGCACACTGAGCAGAGTGTAGCCAGTCCATGAGAGGACAACGGAGAAGATCAGTACTGCAAATGACACATATGTGTAATACTTGTCGCTACGTGGTATGTTGTCATGATGACGGGCAATGACATTCCACTGCCATATGGTGCATGCCAATAGGATAGGGGGGAATATCAGATTTACCAGTTCGTTAGGTATGAGAATGATACGGAACGTGATGACAATGAATCCGATGACAATCAGAGGCGAGTAGATGCGGAAGGCACTCTTTATCTGCACACCGTCAAGACGGAGCAGAAGCGATATGAGCAATACTCCCAACAGCCATGCGTACTCCACCATCAGTCCAGAAGCCATGATGATGAAGTTTTGGTCGGAAACGGTCAGTCTTACCAGGCCGAGAATTACAGCAAGAGTCACTACGCTTGTGGCAAGGATTATGCACACGCGCTTGTCCATGAACGTTTTCGTTTTGAAGCGTTTAGGCAATATAAATCGGATAAACAGAATGTTGAGTACTATAGCCACAAAACCATAAACGATGATAAGCCCAAACAGTGTGAGAGCCACGCTAAAAGCCCATTGGGAGTTGGCATGCCCCTTGCGTGTGCTGTATTTGTCCTGCACTGTGGACTCCATATTTTTGAAATTGCTTCCCAGTGCCTTCAATATGGAGAAGTAGTTGTCTCCACCGTTTACGAAGATGTTGGACTGTATTTCGCTATAGCGTTTCTGCGCATAGTCGTTGAGTTCCCGAAGATGCTCTTCCGTTTGCTGATAATAGGAAATGTAGTTTGCCATCTGCTCATTGTTCTCCTTGAGCGTACGTCTGATATTGATGGCAAGGGTAAGACATACGCAGCGGTCCATCTTTGCAGAGTCGCTGAGTCCTATCGCTGGCATCTGGTTGAGGTAGGATATAAGCGAATCGTAGCGTGCTATGTCATGAGCATTTGTGTCGATATAAGTTCGGAATGGTTGCGAACTGGTCTGAAACTTTTTATACATCTCAGTAGCCTCGTGGCAGGCATATGTGAGATTGAAGATGTAGTCCTGTTTCTGCGAATAGAGCATCAGGGAGTTTTGGGCAGATTGGTTGAAGATATCCATGATGTTCTTCACGATAGTCTTCTGTTGCTCTACCATAAAGTCAGACTGCAGTTCCAGTTCATTGTGCTGGCTTGTCAGTTCGCTACGCAATACGCTGAGTGAACTCTCAAGGTTCTTTTCCTTTAATACTGCCGATGATGGCAATATTGCTATTAGCATCAGTATGATGGCTGTGACAATACGTTTGCTCGTTATATCCATATAAGGTGTTGTTTTGCTGTATTCAATATTCTGTCAGTCTACAAAGTTAAGAAATAATGTTGGTTTTAATGCAATAAGCCCACCGGAAAACGCAATGTTTTTTCGGTGGGCTTATGTGTATAGTAGGGGATATGACTTACCCCAGATATTTCATCAGTATCTTTATGTTTCCAGAGTCACGCAGTTTTGCGATAGACTTCTCACGTATCTGTCTTACACGCTCTCTTGTCAGTCCGAGCTGATCGCCAATCTCCTCAAGACCTTTTTCAGGACAACCTATGCCGAAGCACTCGCGGATGATGGTAATCTCTCTTTCCTTCAACACTTTGTTGAGCACGCTGTTGAGCTCCATAGCCATGGACTCGTGATCCACGTATCTGTCGGTAGAACTGTCTTCGCTTGATGGCATGACATCGAGCATACAGTTGTCTTCACCGTCCTGGAAAGGAGCGTCTATTGATACATGGTGACCATCTGCCATGAGGCTCTGACCAATCTTCTCCTCATCAATCTGTGTGGCTTCAGCCAATTCCGAAACTGAAGGATGACGTTGGTTCTCTTGCTCAAACTTGTTAATCTCGTGATTAATTTTGTTGAGTGATCCCACCTGGTTGAGTGGCAGACGTACGATACGACTCTGCTCGGCGATAGCCTGCAGAATGCTCTGGCGTATCCACCACACAGCATAACTGATGAACTTGAATCCGCGGGTTTCATCAAACTTCTGTGCAGCCTTGATGAGTCCGATATTACCCTCGTCGATGAGGTCGGTAAGGGTAAGTCCTTGGTGTTGATACTGTTTTGCTACTGACACCACGAAACGCAGGTTTGCAGTTATGAGCTTGTTTTTTGCCCGTTCGCCTTCAGGTCCGCCTTTCTTTATCTTTTGTGCGAGTTCTATTTCCTCATCAATGGAAATAAGTGGAGCACGACCGATTTCTACAAGATATTTGTCAAGAGCCTCACTGGAACGGTTGGTGATACTCTTCTGAATCTTTAATTGTCTCATCTTTTATATAGCCTATTTACCTAAAGTATACATAAATGATGTGCGTAATTGCGCAAATCACGTACAAAGTTACAATAAATAAACGTGTCAACGAATGATTTATTGCGTAAAATAAGTTTTTTTAATCTTCTTCTTCGCCTGTGTGCAGTATTAGAGAGGTGGCGCCAAGTGTGAACAGTGTGCCATTCTCGATTACTCGCTTTTCTTTGTCGCCGAGGAGTTCGCCTCCAACGAATGTTCCAGTGTAAGAAGGTCCGTCACGCAGAATGTATTTTAGTTGCCCCTTCTTGTTTCGCTGTACAGTCAATACACAGTGGTGCATGTCTATGCTTGGATCGCTACTTTCTATCGGGCATTGAATGTTTTGCCCTTTCTGATAGCGGCCGATGACATTGTCGCCCGTGTATATGGGGAGCTCTTGACGGAAACCGAACACATTCTCTATAACCACAAGATATCCCACGGGTATCTTTTCCTCTTGGTCTTCATCCGTGTCGCTTTGCTTTTCCTTGTTTTCGCCAGTTTTGCTTGCATTCAGTCTGATACCAAACTGTTTGCCACACTCTGTGCATTGGAAAACCAAAGACTGACCTTCCTTGTATTTAGTTTCGTCAAAGATGATGTAATTGTCACACTTGGGACAGCGAACTTTCTTCATTTACAGTTTAGTTACCCATGCATATTCAAACTCGCTCTCAGTAGCCAATTTGTTCTTTGCCACCTGAGCCTCTTCGCGACTGTTGTAGCTGCCGCATACCACTTTTCTGCTCTTGCCTTCGCCAATTACCTTGGCTTCTTTCATGCCTCTTTTATGCAAATCGTTTACATATATCTCAGCATTGGCTTGAGCTATTCTTGCAGCCAGCACAACTGTGTATTGCTCCTTTGGTTCTGTTTTTACTTGCTCGGTCTCCTTTGTTGTAGGCTTTTCTATTACACGAGATTTATTCTCAATACCAGAAACTTTGTCAGTAACGTCTTTAGATACGTTGGCGTCTGCTTTTGCGTCCTTTTGTTTCTGCACATTTGTCACTTCAACCTTCTTGGAAGCAGGAGTGTTGCTGCTTTCAACAAGACTGGTAAAGAAACTCGTATCTATCCCGCTTATCAATTGATGTGTGTTGACACTGCGGTTGAGAAGTGGGATGACCATCAACATAAGGATGACGATACACGCCACCATACCTCTGCGTATGGCAGAAGTGGATATGCGGACAAATCGTTCGCGCTCTTCTGCTATCGGGTAGATATTGTGCGTGCGAGTCTTTATCTTCGGAGCAGCCTCCCCCTTGTTAAGAAATGTTGCTGTATCAGTGGTAGATACTCCGGAAAGACCATATAGCATTGGCGAGAGTATGCCGGCGGGAATAGGTTCAAATTCGTAATTGCCATCCTTGTTGAGTGACAATCGTCCCACGGAATTGATGTCAAAATGACCATATTCCTCTATCATGCTACGGAGTTGTGCCACCTCGTCATTAATTACTCTCAAGGCTTCTGGGTAACTATAGTCGTATGTCTCAATATATGACTGCACCAAGAGAGAGTCGTTCATGGTAAGCTGCTGGTTGAATCCGACAGTCGTCTTTGGGGGCAGCATAGTCCTGTCGGCCTCGTCAAACTGGGCGCTGACATGGTGGGCTACGAAACCTCCAAAGCCTGGCACGATTACGCAATCATGCTTAAGCAAAAGAATCTCTATATGTCGGTCGATATTGAACATAGTTGTGCAAAGTTAAGCGATTTCCCCGAATATCACAAACAAATTATCTTCGATTATGCAAAAAAACATTTTTTGTTGTTTGCTCCTTTGATGTTGCAAAAAAAAACTTTATATTTGCATATATAATAGTATTATGAACGTATAAAGGCATGAATTATATTGAGACATCCATAAAAGGCGTTTGGATTATAGAACCCAAAGTGTTTGCTGATAAAAGAGGTTATTTCTTTGAGTCATGGAAAAAAGAAGAGTTTGAGAGTAATATTGGCAAGGTGGACTTTGTTCAGGACAATGAATCACGCTCTTCTTATGGCGTTTTGCGAGGACTCCACTATCAGAAAGGAGAATTTTCGCAGGCTAAGCTTGTGAGGGTTATCAAGGGTAAGGTGCTCGATGTGGCGGTGGATTTGCGAAAGAGTAGTCCCACTTTCGGCAAGTATGTTGCTGTGGAACTAAGTGAAGTCAACAAGCGCCAGTTCTTTATTCCGCGTGGTTTTGCCCATGGTTTTGTGGTTCTTTCCGACGATGCCATTTTTACCTATAAAGTAGACAATGTCTATGCCCCTCAGGCCGAGGCAGGAATAAAGTGGAATGACGCAACCGTGAATGTGGAGTGGCCAGTACCTGCTGCCGACGTAATTGTCAGCGACAAGGATGACAAGGCCGTAGCTCTTAAAGATGCGGAGGTGTTTGAATAAAGTTTGTGAGGGTGAAGGCATTTAGATATTTGTTTCTTGTTGTAGGCCTTGTGGTCGTAGTCGGATGCACGTCCAAAAAGCAGGAAGCTCCTGCAAGAGATGTGCAGGCAGAGGCTATGCTTGATGGCGTATGGCTTGATGGAGATGATGAAAGTGTGGTGTTCATGGTAAGGCATGACACTCTCTTTTATCCGGATGCGAATGCTTTGCCTGTGCCATACAGAATATATGGCGACACACTTTATCTTGAAGGGAAACACAAATCTAAGTATTTCATAGAAAAGCTCACACAGCATCTGTTTGTATTTAAGAATCAGAATCAGGAGCGTGTGAAGCTTGTAAAGAGTGATGACAAGTCGGCAATGCAGGCCTTTGACAGTGTGTCAGACGCAAGCATGGCGGAGATTAACCAACAGTTGTTGAAGAGAGACACTGTGGTCTTGGCTGGAGACCAGAGATACCATTGTTACATGCAGGTGAATCCCACTACCTATCGTGTAGTGAAGAATGACATCAACGAAGAGGGCGTAGGAGTGGGACGTGCTTTCTACGATAATATTGTAAATGTTACAGTCTATGAAGGTAGCCGCAGAGTTTACTCTCATGACTTTACAAAACGTGAGTTCGCCAAGTTCGTGCCAACGGAAATTATGGGGCAGTGCATCTTGAGTGACGTGATCTACTTAAGTTGTTCACATGAGTGCGTTGTCTTTCAATCCCAACTTAGAATACCTGAGAGTCCTTCGTCTTATATTGTAAACATCAACATCTCGCGGAATGGCAAGATGCAGATGATGCAACCATAGGTTATCAGGGGGGGGAGAAATCAATAAAACCTTATATCGGAGATGATAAATGAGCCAACACGTGAGTTGAGTTCCTTTATCAGATGTGCTTTCATCATCGTGAGGTCAGCCCTAAGTGCAGGATTGGTTATCTTCACGAAGAGAGTTTGATTCTTTATATACTTGTTGTCTGTATATTTTGCCACTATGCTGCCAGCCACCTCATCCCATAGACCGATGGCGCGCCTCTGGATGAGAGGTGTCTCCAAACCTTCCTTTCTCATCACCTGATTAAGGAGGTCACCTATTGTTCTTGGTCTTTTTCTAAACATGGTCTATTACGATGTCGTGTGGTTCAAACGGCACTTTGTCAACTATCTGATAGGGGAAACATACTGCGCGTGTATAGACTGCCTGCAGTTGTTGTAGAAAGCGGTCATAATATCCCTTGCCACGTCCAAGTCTGTGACCTGCACGGTCAAAAGCTTGTCCGGGTACAAGAACGGCGTCTATATGGGTGTAATCTTCAATATCTATTCCGCAGGGATGTTTCGTCTTAAGCGTTCCCGCTTCCATATTGCTTTGTCCTATGTAGCGTCGTAGAGTCATGTCAGTATCGTTTACTACGACGGGCAACAAGACAATCTTTCCCTCACGGCAGAACTCATCGAGTAGGTCGGAGATGTCCACCTCGTCAGTCAACGGACAGAATGCCATTATACACTTTGCCGCTCTGATCTTTTTATCCGCCTTTATGGCTTTACATATTTCTTCAGACCATGCAGACCGTTCCTCAGCTGTGGTCTGAAGAAATTGTTGTTTTATATATGACCGCAATTTCTGCTTGTTCATTTCTGCGGTGTGGAGTGTCCTTTCTCCAGAACTTCCAGTGACTTTATTATCACAGGATCATCCTCGTTGACATATTCTGTCCATGCATTCTCATTAAGCATATTGTAGATGACACGGCTCAGGATAATTTTCTCCAGCAGTTTGCGTGACTTCCTTATCATGAGGTTTCTGCGCTTCAGTCCGTTGCTCTCGGCATATGTCGCAAACTTGTCTACGAGATTTTGTTTCTTGAGATAATCTCTCAGATCCTGCATATTGTCATACTTCTTCAGAGTCTGTCGGTTAGCATCTGTATAGATGAAACCATATTGAAGCACGAGCCCCGTCATCACAGCCTGCTTGTAATATGACGTCACGTCGGTAGTATCCTCAGCCACGAATATGTCGGGTGATATACCACCGCCACCATACACTACGCGTCCTTTGGCTGTGTGATATTTCTTTCCCGTGTGCTTTATGCTGTCGGCAGAGAAGAACTCTCCGTTCTCATATCTATGTACGATATCCTGCATATATTCATTCTCATGACCTGCCACATAGGGTTTCTGTATGCATCGTCCCGATGGAGTGTAGTAGCGGGCGATGGTGAGTCTCACGCGACTCTTGTCTGGGAAGCCAATCTCCTGTTGTACGAGACCTTTGCCGAATGAACGTCGACCTATGATGGTGGCACGGTCATTGTCCTGCAGAGCACCCGCAAGAATCTCTGATGCCGAAGCACTCGACTCGTTGAGGAGTACAACGAGTGGTATGCGTTGGTAACTTCCATGCCCGTCAGAACGATAATCCTGACGTGGAGACTTGCGACCTTCGGTGTAGACGATGAGCTTGTTCTTCGGCAGAAACTCATTGGCTATCTGTACGGCAGACATAAGATATCCGCCACCATTGTCGCGCAGGTCGAGAACGAGGTTCTTCACATTCTCCTGTGAGAGTGTAGCCAAGGCTATGAGAAGTTCAGCATATGTGGTGTCGCCGAAATTCTTTATTCTGATATATCCCGTTTTGTCGTCAAGCATATATGTGGCAGTGACGCTTTTCTGTGGGATTTCCCCGCGGGTTATTGTGAATCTCTTGATAGCTTTGCTGCCATATCTGATGACACCCACCTTCACCTTTGTGTCCTTCTCGCCTTTGAGTTTGCGCATTGCCGCGTCATTGGTCACCTCTTTGCCAACAAAAGGCTTACCGTCAATCTCCACTATCTTGTCGCCAGAGATTAGACCAGCTCTTTCTGCAGGACCGTTACTGATGACATTCTGCACATGTATGGTGTCGTTGCGAATGATAAACTCTACGCCGATACCAGAGAATGAACCCTTCAGTATGTCGGTTTCAGCCTGCGCCCTCTCGGCAGAGAAGTAAACAGAGTGAGGGTCCAGTTCGGCAAGAATCTCGGGTATAGCATTCTCCACCAACGAGTCCATGTTGGTCTTGTCAACATATTGGTCCTCGATGATGTGCAGCAGATTGGACAGTTTGTTGCTTCCGCTGCTTATGATGTTAAGCCT
>CAVKNF010000079.1:0-10886 GCA_963657415.1 bacterium
TCTCTTGGGTGTTGCAGTCAAAAAACGAAGAATGACGGTGCCGGTAGGCAAGGTGAGAGTGATGCGCATGTATCCGCTTTCTTTCAGGGAGTTCCTACGTGCAAGCGACGCCCGCACCTTTGAATATATAGAACAAATGTCTGCTATCGAAAAACTTCCAGAGGTTGTACTCAACAAACTAAAACTGGAATACCGGAGGTATTTAGTGTGTGGTGGCATGCCCGATGCAGCATGTGCAATGTTGGAGAACCAAGGCATGGAGAGTGTCGATGCAATCTTGCAGGATATTCTGGATCTATACGAACTTGACTTCGCAAAATACGCAGAGCCGCGCGAAATACCGCGCATCCATGCACTTTGGCATTCCTTGCCGTCACAGTTGGCCAAGGAAAACCGCAAGTTTGTCTATAAGGTAGTGAAACCAGGAGCAAGAGCTAAAGACTATGAGGATGCCTTGCTATGGCTGGAAGATGCAGGTATGATTTATCGTATCAACAACATTACAAAACCGCTTTTCCCTCTTTCTGCATACGAAGACTTAAGTGCCTTCAAACTTTATGCTTGCGACTGTGGACTTCTGCGTCGCCTTGCCAAGTTACCGGCCAGTATTATTGTCAGCCCAACTGCCAACTACACGGAGTTTAAGGGTGCAATGGCAGAGAATGCCATCTTGCAGTCACTTATGCCTATCCTTCGAAGTGACGTTCCTTATTATTGGTCGCCAGACAGCAGGGCAGAGATTGAATTTGTCATACAATGTAACGATGAGATTATCCCGATAGAGGTAAAAGCGGAAAATTGTGTGAGCGGAAGAAGCCTGTCTGTCTACAACGATAAGTATACTCCTAAGCATCGTATACGTTTCTCCTTCCTCAATCTGCAATACAATTGTGGATTGTTGAGTTGCCCTTCACCCTTGGCAGACTGGTTGCCCACTTTGCTGGAGCGAGCCAATGATGGGGAAGCATGATTAGTTTCCTTAAATCCTTATAAAATAAGATATAATATAAGATTTTAATATAAGATATAATCGGGGACTAATCTTCGCCCGGATATTTCACTTCTTCGAGGAAGAGGGCATTGCCGGGCATGCTCTCGCCTGCTTGGGTGCGCTGGCGCCCGGCTACGATGGCATCAAACTGAGGGATGGAGATACGCTTTCTGCCCACTTCGATGAGGGTGCCCACGACGGCACGCACCATATTGCGGAGAAAGCGGTTGGCTGAAATAATGAAATACCAGGAACTGTCCGACAACCTCACCCATCTCGCCTCAGTCACATGACAGATGGTGGTCTTCACGTCGGTATGACTCTTGCAGAATGCCTTGAAGTCGCTTACGGCAAGAAGATGACTGGCTGCCTCATTCATAAGCGCGAAGTCAAGGTCATAATGGAGTTCGCAGGAGTATTTGCGCAGGAAAGGGTCTTTGCGTGTATGTATATAATAATGGTATGTACGGCTGACGGCAGAGAAGCGCGCGTGCATATCTTCCTCCACCCGATATACTTCCTTTGCCGCAATATCGCGCGGGAGCAGACGGTTGAGTCTGTAAGTGAGTTGCGCCCCGTCTATTTCCTCGGGAAAGTCAAAATGTGCCGCCATGTCGCGTGCGTGCACTCCGGCATCCGTTCTGCCCGCTCCCACGACCTCTATATCCGCACGTAGGATTGTGGTCAGAGCCTTCTGCAATTCCTCCTGCACGGAGTTGCCGTTTGGCTGTATTTGCCAACCGTGATAATTTGTTCCGTCATAGGAAAAGCGGACGAAATATCTATACATAACCTATTGTAAACGTGGGTTATTTCTTCTGATGCTTCATGTGCATCTGCATCTTGCTGAATGTCTCGCGATGAAAGTCTTCCTCGGCGCGTATCATGGTCATGACCTTTGATGCAGGCAGCACCTTGAGCATCTTCTCATGATAAGTCTGCTGCACCTTCTTGAGTTTCACCTCGTCACTATCAAAGGCGCGTATTGCCTCCGCCCAGTCTTTCTCCGACACGGGTCGCTGGCGACGGTTTTTCCTACCGTTGTCCATGATGGTCACCTCAGCCTTGCGCTTCTGACGGAATAGCGGCAGGAAAGCGGCACTCTCCTTCTGCGAGAGTTTCATCTTGTCGAGGACATAACATTCAAGATGCTTCTCAAACTTCTGTGGGTCAAAGCGTTTTCCACCCTTGCCGTCGGGTCCTTGCGCGTTAATGGCAAGCGACGAGACTGTCATCAGGATTATCAGCAAATATCTTATCATATTGTCAACACGTTGGGGTTATTAAAGTTCTGCCAAATAGTTGTATATGTCGGCATTATCCATCATGATGTAGTCGGAGTCGTCATCCTCGGAGGCATGCACGGTCTTGACATTGGTGGCACGTGCATTGTCTTCGTTATGGAAGTAGTCCATAAAAGCCACGGCTCCGAATACTGCCACGCATATGGATGCTGCCACGGTGATGACTGGGCGCAGTAGCGAATGGCGGCGGTTTATAGTCACCTTCATGGCTGTGTCTTGCTCAGGAAGATTTGCCATCACCTCCTGCTCTATCTTTTGGAAATATCCGTCGGGCACGCGAAATGGATTTTCCTTAAGTTTCTTGTTGTCAAGTATATTTCCTTTCATAATTGCATTTCCTTTCACTTAATATGACGTATTATGGCATGGAAAGTTTAATCGTGTGAATTAAAATAAGCCTCTATTTTCTTCACGGCTATGTGGTAACTGGCTTTTAGCGCGCCTTCCGATGTGCCGAGTATCTCGCTCATCTCGGAATATTTCATCTCGTCGAAGTAGCGCATATTAAAGACAGCCCTTTGTACGGCAGGCAGTTGCGAGATGGCTTCCTGCAGTTGGGCTTGGGTCTCGTCGCCGTCGAAATATTCGTCTGCCAGGAGTTGGTTGGCCACGGCAGGATTCTCGTCGGCGCTTATGTCGTCCGTTCGTCGCTTCCTGTGTGAGAAGTCTATGGCCTCGTTTATGGCTATGCGACTTAACCATGTGGAAATCTTCGACTTATTCTCAAATGTGGAGATATTTAGCCATGCCTTGATGAATGTGTTTTGCAGCACGTCGTCGGCATCCTCATGAGAGAAGACGATGCGACGAATCTGCCAATACAGCCTTTCGCTATACTGGTTTACCAACATCCCGAACCCTCGCTTGAGGGTCTTGTTGTCGGCGAGCAACTGTATTATTTCCTTTTCGTCAGCCATTTCAAATATTCTCTCAATCGCCTATATATTCTCTCAATCGCCTTGCCACCACCTCGTCATAGCCATACACGTCGGCATAATTTTCTATCCTGCCGTCGGGCATGAGCCATTGGGTGAAATAGGTTATGAAGATGGGCACCTGAGGTTTCACGGCGAGGCTGTGTATGAGCCGCGACTTGTCCACCTGAGGCACGTCGCCCTCCTCTTCCCCATCAGGCACACGTGTGCGCACCTCCATGGAGTATTTGAGTTTGTCCATCACCTGCTCGTCCTTGTCGTCAAGGAGGAAGCAAGCCAGTTCATATGGTTTCTCCACACGTATGCATCCATGTGACGCGCTGCGGTCCATCTTGTCGAAGGTGCTGCGCGAAGAAGTGTCATGAAGATAGATGGAAAAATTGTTTTCAAAACGGAATACGATACGCCCCAGCGAATTACCCTCGCCGCCTTGCTGCACCACACGATAGTTGCCGCTCTTCAAGGCATCCGAAGAGACATATTCGGGTGATATATGGTTTCCCGTAGACTTCTCCGTGATGACGTAGTTGTGACGCTGGAAATAGCCCACGTCGCCAGCATGATGCGCCATCTCGTGCTTCACGATGTTGAAGGGTATGACCCATTTGGGATTGACGTCCATGCGCATTATGCCACTATTGAGCAGAGGCGTCTTGGTCTTTCGGCTTCCGCAGACCATCTTCATCGTGAGCACCTCCTTTCCGTCTACGGCGAGGAGTCCGTATGAGGGTATGTTGACCGCCACATATTTCTTGCATTCATGCGGATACAAACCTTGGCGCCAACGGCAACGCTCCATATTGACCATTATCTTAATACGCTCAGCGCCAGTAGCATTCTGCAATCTTTGTTTAAGTTTAAGATAAAGCGGATTCGTGGTCTCTGCCGTCCTGAGCATCTCGGGCACGCTGTCGCAACCGATAAGTCCGAGCAGGTGGTTGACGCCCCTATTGCCTATGGTCTCGGTCCTCACGTCATAGAGCGTGCGGAAGCGTGTGTGCAGGGTGTCGTAAGGGTCTTGGTCGAGTCTATTGAAAACCTTTGCGGGATTCATAAACCCGAACCTCTGCCCTATCGTATAACGCAGATAAGCCTTGGTGAGATAGTAGTCCAGACGGGCTGCGAGTTGGCTTATGTCGTCGTCATCCACATCGAGCGACTTCATCTTGTCGAGGTCGCTTTCTATTTGGGCTACGAAGAAGCGCGACTGACGAAATCCTATCTCGTCTACGGCCTTGAGATAGCGCAGCAGGGTGTCGGCTTGGCTCGTCACGCCATGTCTCGAGACCCATAGCAAGGGGCGACCCGACAGGTAGTAGGAGCGCGTGTGGCGGTCGGCAGCCATGGTGTCGCGGTCGTGGCGTGCCAGTTTGCCTATCTGCTCGTTGACACGAAAGCCCTCCACCCTATACTTCTCCACCACCAAGGGGGCATAAGCCTCCAGAGTGAGATTGCTATTGGGATTAAACTGATTTTCGTGGCATGCAAACAACGTGCATACCACGAAAACGGTCATAATAAAGCCTAATCTATTGCCCAAGGATATGAGGCGTGTCATAAAAAAATCCACGCATTAAGCCTTTATCTTATTGATATCTTCCTCACCACCTTACCGACTTTCACTATATAGCAGCCGCGGTTGAGATTGAGGTCGTAATGCTTGTCGTCGCCATCCACCTTTACGGTCATGACGCACACGCCAGCCACATTATAGACCTGAAGAGTCTGTCCTGCAGCACCTGACACGTGCAATACGGATTGCTCCACGCTTATGGTTATGCCAAACACGTCGTTGTCCTGATTGTCTATAATCTCTATCATCGGACTGGCAACTGCCTCCAACGACGGAGCCGCGCACAAGGCTGCGACAAAGGTTAGCATGAGTATATTTTTCTTCATAGGAATCCTTTCTTCTAAGTTCTCTATTACAAAATTATATTTTTAATCTCACTTTTAAGGATAACGCAGGCAAAAGACTCGCGACTTAACTTTATTTAACTTGAAAGCACATATTCTCGTAGGTCAGCACGGTGTTGGGGAATACTTGCTTGGCTTCCTCGAGCAGTTGCTTTTCGTCTTTATAGCGCTGGCTATAGTGGCCGATGAGCAGGGTGTCCACGCCAGCATCCTTAGCCACCTGCGCCGCCTGTCGTGCTGTGGAGTGATGATAGAGGTTGGCTCTGTCGGCATGCTCGTCGGTATATGTGGCCTCATGATAGAGCACGCTGACGCCCTGCACGAGATTATGGAGCGTGGGGATGTATCGCGTGTCGCTACAGAAGGCGTAACTGCGGGCAGGATCGGGAGGAGTCGTAAGTCGACTGTTGGCTATCACATTGCCCTCATGGTCGGTCCAGTCGAGTCCGGAGCGGATGTTGTCTATCTGACTGAAGGGTATCTGATAAAAGTCTATCATATCGCGACGGATATGCCTCTTGCCTGGCTTTTCACGGAAGAGATAACCGCAACAGGGCACACGATGGTCGAGGGGTATGGTGGTGACGGTCAGGCTGTGGTCTTCATAGACGATGGCGCTCTTTGTGGTGTCCACTTCATGGATAACGACCTCATACTCAAGTCCTGAGCAGAAGTATTGCAACTGCAGGGGCAATATCTCCTTCAAGTCCTTGTGGGCGTAGATGTGCAGAGGAGCCGTACGCCCCAACAAGCCGAAGGTGCTGAGCATGCCCACCAGTCCGAGGCAATGGTCGCCATGAAGATGTGAAAGGAATACGGCGCGGAGTTTCTCAAAGTGTATGCGACTGCGACGCAAAGCCAGTTGGGTGCCCTCGCCACAGTCTATCATGAAGAATTTGCCCCTCATCTCCACTATCTGCGACGTGGGATTGTGGCGCATGGTGGGAAGGGCGCTTCCGCAACCGAGTATATGAATATTAAATGCTTCCATAAAATAAGAAAGGTTAGCCCAAAGGCAAGTTTTATAAAACCGCCACAAAACAGAAGAATATAAAAAAGCAGTGCCCCTATAAGCCGGGTTCTGTACTCTCCAGGGAAGGAGAGTGTCTGTCATTAATCTACGACACAGGTCACCCCGTGCCTCCAGCGTTCTACCCTCCATTGCATTCTCTCGCGGAGAAACTCGGGCGGGCAACCCTCAGTCAATGGTATACGCGAACTTACAGCCTCCAGTCGGAACAGCCGACATGTCACCATGCCGCTGGTGGTCTCTTACACCACCTTCTCACCCTTACATGCCTATAAACAGAGAGATATGGGCATGCGGTTGTTTTCTTCTCCCTGCACCTGCTGTCGCCAACAGCTTCTACATTAGGAAGTGGAGCGCCCTATGCTGCCCGGACTTTCCTCTTGTCATTTCTGACCAGCGACAGACCGGGGCACTGCTTTATTTCTTTATTTTATAGTGAGTGATATATTTTCTCACCTCATCCGCTTTTTCAGTTTTAGTAGCGGTATTTTTATTTCGTCTCCTGCTTTATATTCTTTCTTTCCTCCATTAAAGACCTCGACATAGCACTCCATACCTTCGCCCAGGCTGTGGCGACATATGCTTTCAAATGTCTGGCCTTCACGCACTTTTATCACTTTGTCAAGCCCCACGATGATGTAAGCGCCTGTGCGCACACGTGCATCCTTATTATATTCTGCCTGCATGAGGTCGAGGGAGTCAGGTTTCTTTGTTTCCTGCTTCTCCTGAGTCTCCTGCTTCACGGGCTTCACGGTGTCTGCGGGCGCGCTGACGGCCACGGGGGTTATGACGGCAGGTTTCTTCTTGACCACCACGACTTTATGAGGGGCGGGCTTTATGGGGGCAACATCTTTTAATGCTGCGTTTGCCCCCATTTTGTATCCGAGACATACGGCTCCGATGAGCAGCACTATGATTACGAGCGCCAACAAGAGGTAGAGCAATCGGATGATCTCTTTGTTGTGGGTGATGCCCTCGCGTATGAGTTCCTCGCAGAAAGGATTGCGGGCAGGAACTGTCATTTGCGGAGCCGCCTGCGTCGCTTTTGGTTTCTCTTCGCTATCCGAGACTACGGTTTCCTGCTTGGGTTCTTCTGAAACTACGGCTTCCTGCTTGGGTTCTTCAGGAGTAGGCTCTTCCTGCTTGGGCTCTTCTGGAGAAGGCTCTTTATCATGTTTTTCCGAAACGACCGAAACGGCTTCCTTCTGCTCTTCCGAAACGGACTCTTCTACCTTCTTCTCTTCAGGAGCAGGTTCTTCCGAAACTGGTTCTTCAAGAGAAGGTTCTTCAAGAGCGGGCTCTTCAGGAGCAACCTCTTCTGGAGTAGGTTCTTCGAGAGTAGGCTCTTCTTCTTTATCAGTTTCGGGAGTAGGCGCGTCGTTTATAACCTGCTCTTTCTCAATCTCTATAGCATTGTCTACCAAAGTCGTTTCCTGCTCTTCCTTCTCATTATATTTGTCGTCGATGGAAGAGAAGTCCATGTCTTCGTCGAGGTCGACAGTCTCAAACTGCGAGAAGGGAGAATTTATTCTGTCGCGCACGGCATTCTCGGGTGTAAAACTTATCTTCGCCCTACCCTCTATGACGATGCGCTCCTTGGTGTTGACGTCTATACTTTCGCGCGCACTTATGTCGGCAAGTTTGAATGTGCCGAGCCCTTTGACCTTTACTATCTTGTCGCGGTCGAGATTTTCCCTCACCACGCCGAAGATGGATGTGACAAATTCCTCTGCCTCCTGACGGCTAAGGCTATAGCGCTCCACGAGCACTCCTATGAGACCTTCTATCCTACTCATCCGTGCCTCCTCCCTTTTGCATTTCCGACTTCCAAGCCGTCACGGGGCGGAAGGCGAGTATGAGTTTTGGCGGCACGAGCATTTTCTTGCCGTTGTTGGGGTTGACGAGTATGCGCTCCATACGTTTCTTGCGCTCGAAGGTGCCAAAACTCGGCACCTGCAAGGAATCGTCCTCCTCCACTTGCGCCACGAGACTATCCATGACGGAGAGCACCATCTTCTGCGTCATCTGTTTCGTGTAGCCTGTGCGTTCTGCCAGTTGGGTGATAAATTCCTTGTTGTTCATAAGTCGTCAATTATATTCTTCTGTCACACTATCTCGCCATAGAGGTCAAACTCCTCGCTGCCTGTGATCTTCACGTTATATATATGTCCCGCGCAGAGTCGCTTTGTGGCTCGCACGAGCACTTCGGGGTCCACCTCGGGAGAGCAGAATTCGGAGCGTCCTATATACCAGTCGCCCTCCTTTCTGTCTATGATGACGCGCATCACGGAGCCCACCTTGCGTGCTTCCACCTCGGCGCTAATCTCCTGTTGCACAGCCATGAGCGCATCGAGTCGGCGCTGCTTCACCTTGGCGGGCACGTCGTCTTCATAGTGCTCGGCGCTATAGGTGCCCTCTTCTGCCGAATAGGTGAAGGCTCCCATGCGCTCAAATTTCTCCTCGCGCACGAAGTCCACCAGTTCCTGGAAGTCTTCCTCGGTCTCGCCTGGAAATCCCACCATGAGAGTGGTCCTAAGGTGTATGCCTGGCACGGCCTGACGTATGCGGTGTATCAGGTCCACCGTCTCCTGCTTTGACACATGTCGGTGCATGGCGCTGAGCATGTGGTCGCTGATGTGCTGCAGGGCTATGTCGAGATAATTGCAGACATTTTTCTTCTCGCGCATGACGTCGAGGAGTTCCATAGGAAACTGGTTAGGATAGGCATAGTGAAGTCTTATCCACTCCACGCCCTCTATGTCTGCCATGTCGGAGATGAGGTCGGCGATATGTCGTTTGCCGTCGAGGTCTACTCCGTAGTAGGTGAGTTCCTGCGCTATGACTTGTATCTCCTTCACGCCCTCGCTCACGAGTTGTCGCACCTCCTCGAGGATTTCCTCTTTGGGTCGGCTGACGTGTCGTCCCGTTATGATGGGTATGGCGCAATAGGCGCAGTGTCGGTCGCATCCCTCGCTTATCTTCACGTAAGCGTAATGCTTGGGAGTCTGACGTGGCGAGGTCGCCTTGAGACGTGTTGTCGTATGGTTGATTTCGGGCAGTTCGTCCGCCAGTTTACGGAAGTTGAACTTGCCGAAGTAGCGGTCCACCTCGGGTATCTCCTCCTCCAACTGCTGCTGGTATCTCTGCGAGAGACATCCCATGACATAGAGTTGCCCTATCTGTCCTGAGTTTTTCATCTCCACGAGTTCCAGTATGGTGTCTATGCTCTCCTGCTTGGCGTCCTCTATGAATCCGCAGGTGTTGACCACGACATATTCGCCCTGCGGGCTTTTGGGGTCGTGGATGCACTTATAGCCTTTGTTGAGGAAAAGTTTCACAAGTGCCTCGCTGTCAACGAGGTTCTTGGAGCATCCCATTGTTATGACGTCTATCTCTCCTTTTCTCATATCAGCCGAAGAGTGAGTCTACGAATTCCTTGCGATTGAAGAGTTGGAGGTCTTCCATATGCTCTCCCAACCCGATATATTTCACTGGCACCTGTAGTCTGTCGGAGATGCCTATGACGACTCCGCCCTTAGCCGAACCGTCGAGTTTCGTCACGGCAAGTGATGTCACCTGGGTGACGCTTGAGAACTGTTTTGCCTGTTCGAAAGCGTTCTGGCCCGTCGTAGCGTCGACCACGAGCATCACCTCGTCGGGAGCCGTGGGCACGACTTTCGCCATGACGTCCTTGATTTTCTTGAGTTCGTTCATCAGTCCCACCTTGTTGTGCAGACGTCCTGCGGTGTCGATTATCACCACGTCAGCGCCGTTGGCTTTGGCAGAGGAGATGGTGTCAAAAGCCACCGAAGCGGGGTCGGAACCCATCTGCTGCTTGATGACGGGCACTCCCACTCTCTCGCCCCAGATGACGATTTGCTCCACGGCGGCGGCGCGGAAGGTGTCGGCGGCACCGAGATATACTTTCTTGCCTGCTTTTTTGAATTGGTAAGCCAGTTTGCCTATGGTGGTGGTCTTGCCCACTCCGTTGACTCCTACGACGAGTATGACGTAGGGTGTGTGGTCTGTGGGCACGTCCCAACTGTCGTTGACCCCGTTTTCGTTTTCCGAGAGCAGGGCTGAGATTTCGTCTCTGAGGATAGAGTTGAGTTCTGACGACGACACATATTTGTCGCGCGCCACGCGCTCCTCTATTCTCTTGATAATCTTGAGAGTGGTGTCCACGCCGACATCGCTTGTGAGGAGCACCTCCTCGAGGTTGTCGAGCACTTCGTCGTCGACAGTCGACTTGCCTGCCACGGCACGCGCTATTTTGCTCAACACGCTGGTCTTAGTTTTCTCCAGTCCTTTGTCGAGCGTCTCTTTTTTATTTTTGTTAAACAGTCCGAAAATACCCATAGAGCATGTATTTAGGGCACAAAGTTACAAAAAAAGATGAAAAGAAGAATACGGAAAGATTAAAATATTAAGACCCCTCCCCTTAACCCCTCCCGAGGGAGGGGATGAAGAAATGCATTTCCGTAGGAGGCGAAGCGTCCTCGCTTTGCCCACTTATTTCTCCCACGGATGAAGTTTTTATTCTCCCACAGAATTCACGGAATACACAGAAGGCTGTCGCCATTGAGCGCTTTCGCTCTCAGAAGACACAGAACCAACGGTCGACGGCCGAAGGGGAAGTCAATTTGATTGCGCCATAGAGAACTTCAGTTCTCTTTTCTGTGAGTTCTGTGAGATCTGTGGGAGATTTC
>CAVKNF010000080.1:0-4025 GCA_963657415.1 bacterium
ATGTTCTTCGATGACCAGAAGATTGTGGCTATGCGCGAGATGATTCTCGCTGACTCAGTGGAAGGACGTGAGAAGGCACTCGACAAGTTGCTGCCTTATCAGATGGTAGACTTCTACGGAATACTCAAGGCTATGGACGGTTGCCATGTCAACATCCGACTGCTCGACCCACCATTGCATGAGTTTGTGCCTCATGATCTCGCTGGTCAGGAGACCATGGCACGCGAGATGGGTGTCAGCGTAGAGGAAATCCAGAAGCGCGTCAACTCTCTTGCTGAGAACAATCCTATGCTCGGTCACCGCGGTTGCCGTCTTGGCATCACCTTCCCAGAGATTACAGCTATGCAGACACGCGCCATCCTTGGTGCAGCATGCAAGTTGAAGTCGGAAGGTTTCGACCCACGTCCTGAGATTATGGTTCCGCTCATCGGTACTGTGCAGGAGTTGAAGCAGCAGAAGGAGATTATCCTCGAGACAGCAAAGAAGGTATTTGCAGAGGCTGGCACAGAGGTAGAGTTTGAGATCGGTACGATGATTGAGATTCCTCGCGCAGCCCTCACTGCAGGACAGATTGCCGAGGAGGCACAGTACTTCTCATTCGGTACCAACGACCTCACACAGATGACCTTCGGTTACTCTCGTGATGACATCGCTTCATTCCTCCCTGCATATATGGAGAAGAAGATCTTGAAGGTAGACCCATTCCAGGTTCTTGACCAGGAGGGTGTAGGCCAACTTATCAAGATGGCAGTGGAGAATGGTCGCAAGACTCGTCCAAATCTCCGCACTGGTATCTGTGGCGAGCACGGCGGTGAACCTTCATCAGTGAAGTTCTGCGCTAAGGTAGGTATGAACTATGCATCTTGTTCACCATTCCGCGTGCCAATCGCAAGACTTGCTGCCGCGCAGGCTGCAGTGGAGGAGTAAATATGTTATAGAATTATTAATATAAAGAAGGGGCAGATATCTGGTAAGAAAGATATTTGCCCCTTTTGCGTATACACTCTTTTATACAAAATATGTCAGAACTCTTGTTGTTTTATAAAACTTATTATAACTTTGCTAGTCCAAAGGTCATGAAATGACAAAGATTGAAGATAAAGAAAAAGAAAAGACTGCACGCGAAACTCTGGGCAAATACTTCTATGACATGAGCAAGTTGATATTTGCTACGGTGGTTTTGACAAACTTATCGGCGCTATTCGGACTGGTGGATTTCTCATGGAAATCAGTAGTCTTGTTTTGTGTCGGTTTGATTGCGACTTCTGCTACTGCAGTTATGGGAAATAAAATATTGAGGAGATAGAAATATGGATGCAATGTTGTTTACAATGACTGGTGTAGCAGTAATTGCTGTAGGGATTTTAATCTGGAGTAATACTAAATCTGGGAAAAACTGGTTGAAGAATCTTTGATTTGTCCTTTATGTGGCAGATGCTCTTTCAGGGCGTAATAATAAGTTCGGACCATTTTTATACACCCCTCATATATTTTAGTAGTAGGGTCTCTTAAGCAATACTAATCAGTTCAATCTCGAATATCAGCGTGGAATTGCCGGGGATGCCGGGCTGCGAGAACTTGCCGTAGCCCATTTCGGCTGAGATGTATACTTCCCACTTGTCGCCTACACACATCTGCTGCATGGCGATAATCCATCCCTCTATGAGATCGCTAAGACGTATGGCAAGTGGTGCTCCACCTCGGCTACTGTCAAACTTCTTACCGTTTATGGTCCGCCCCGTATAATGAGCGGTCACGATGCTACGTGGGGTAGGGTGTACCCCATCATTCTTTCCTTCAGACAACACCTTATATAATATACCCTTTGGAAGAGTCTTCACTCCCTCTTCTTTCGCTTTCTCTGCCAGCCAATCCTTGTTGACCTGTGCATATTCCCGTTTGTTCATATTCTGCTTATTTACAACAAATTCTCCAGTATGCCAGTATAGCGGATGACCATCGTGATAATAAGGGCATAAAATCCTGCCAAGGCATCGTCAAGCATGCATCCCCATCCGCCATGGATATGTTTGTCTACCCAACGGCAACCCAGTGGCTTTGTGATGTCGATTATTCTGAAGAGGGCAAAACCTATTGTCGCCAAAGTGATAGACAAAGCGGGATTGCCTTGCACACAACATCCTGCCAAGGTGCCAATCCATGTTCCGAAGAACTCGTCGATGACCACCGACCGAGGGTCTTCTCCCCAGTAACGCTCCATCACATTGTCGGTCCATACTCCCACGAATAACGATACCACCACCAACAATATGTTGGCGATAAGCAATAGAGTGGGCGAACAAACGAAAAACAATGCTATCCATATCAACAAGGCAAGCAAAGCACCGGCAGTTCCTGGTGCCACAGGCACGAAACCAGTGCCGAGTCCTGTTGATATTATGACATGAAGCCAGGGTGCCTCCCCTAATTTATGATTGTTGTTGTTACTCATACTTCTGTTTTATTCGTAAATATGTTAAGGGGAGAATTTGTAAGACCCACCTTAAGCAAATGCAAATTTATTAAATCTTTTCAACATTAGCCATCACTTAATAATATAAAATATCGTAACCATTCAGTAATCCTTACGCCCTGAAGGGGCAACTGAACTATATTCCTCATATTTTATAGGACACAACTATTGTTGGATAGTTACTAAAATATCGCAAGTCCTATGTTGTACTTGACCAAATAAGCAGTAACTTTGCACCTTGTAATCAGGATATGAATAGCGCAAAGACTAAATCGTCCAGAAAGATGGACTTGCTTCATGGACCTTTGTTTATGAAGATTATCATGTTTGCCTTGCCGTTGGCGATGAGCAGCATATTGCAGCAATTGTCGGTGTCGGTCAATGTTGCCGTGGTGGGTCGCTTCGTGGGCAGTCAGGCTCTTGCGGCGGTGGGTAGCAATGTGCCTGTGGTCAACCTCTTGGTAAATCTCTTCGTGGGAGTGTCGCTCGGCGCCAATGCCGTAATCTCTTATCACATAGGCAAAAACCGCAGCGAGCGAATAGAGCAGGCTGTGGGCACCGTGGCTCTGGCATCGGTCATCAGCGGACTGGTGCTCATGCTGCTGGGCTTAGGCATCTCGCGTCCGCTGCTGATACTGATAAACACTCCCGACAGTGTGCTCGACATGGCAGTGAGTTATCTGCGCATTGTCTTTATAGGCATACCGTTTTATCTGATCTTCGATTTCGGAGCCGCCATCTTGCGCAGCATGGGCGACACGCGCCGTCCGCTTTACATATTGTTGCTTTCGGGTCTGGTGAATGTTATGCTGAGTCTGTTTCTCGTGGTCATATGTCGCATGGGAGTGGAGGGTGTAGCCATTGCTACGTCGGTATCCAATGGTCTTAGCGCGGCTTTCATGGTATATCTGCTCATGCACGAGAAAGAACCCTTCCGACTGAAGTTATCCAATATGCGCATACACTGGAAGGAACTCCGCCCGGTGCTCAAGATAGGTGTGCCGGCAGGACTGCAGGGCGTGGTGTTCTCCTTTTCCAATGTCGTGGTGCAGTCTGCCATCAACAGTTTCGGTTATGGTGCCGTGGCAGGTTCGGCAGCCACGCTCAACTTCGAGACCTACAGTTATTTCTTCATAGCGGCATTCAATGGCGCTGCCATAACATTCATCAGTCAGAATTATGGTGCGGGGAAACTCTCTCGCGTCAACCGCATCTTCTGGATGTGCATGGCATTGGCGGCGCTGACGTGTGCCATGTGCAACTGGATGTTTGTCCTTAATGAAAGATTCTTCCTGAGTTTCTTCACATCTGACTCGCACGTGATATATTACGGAAGCATACGCATGCACAGCGTCGTGGCATTGCAGTTTATTGCCGCCAGTTATGAGGTGTCGGCGGCAGCCATGCGAGGCATGGGCAAGTCGATGACTCCCACTGTCATCACCATCTTCGGCACCTGTGTGCTGCGTCTTGCGTGGGTGTTTCTCGTGTTGCCGCATTGCAATGACTTCCGTCATCTCCTGATGGTCTATCCCCTGTCGTGGGTGCTCAC
>CAVKNF010000080.1:4372-5961 GCA_963657415.1 bacterium
CCGACGACCGTGCACACTCCGTCCTTGACCTTGAAGTGTATGTCGTGGCCAAGGAATTCCACTCCATAGACCTTCTCGGGGTCTTGCTGATAGCGCGGGCGCGGGTCGAGGGCGAGAGTCTTGCGGAGAGCCTCCAACTGCTTTGCGGTGAAGTCATGCGTTAGACTGTCGGGAATGTTTACCTCAAGTCTCTTTATGGCTTGCGGTCCGGTAAATCCCGATGTTGCGTCAGGATGAGCGTCGGAGTAGGGGAGATAGGGCTTGATGTCATAGATGGGTGTGCCGTCCATGATGTCAGCACCGCCGATGTGTAGAATAGGGCCTTCCGTAGTGTCCGTTTCTACGGATAGCAATCTCACGCACGACAGTCCCAAAGGATTTGGGCGGAATGGCGACCTTGTGGCGAAGACTCCCATCTTCTCGTTGCCTCCCAACACTGGCGGGCGCACCAGAGGAGATGTTGCCGAGTGCTTGTTGGCAGAAAACTCCCACAGTAGCCACAGGTGGTCGAAACCCTCTATGCCACGGATATAGTCGGGATTGCGATATTCCGGTTCAAAGACTATTGTGCCTTCAAGTTCCTCCACAAGTCCGCTTTGTTTCGGTATGCCAAACTTGGTGGTGAATGGTGAGCGAAATGTTGCTATCTTCTTTAGTTCCAATGTGAGTCTTTGTTAAGTTAAGGTCAAAGATAGTACAAAGATACATTATTTATTTCTTATATTTCTTGTTCATTGGAGGAAAAGCAGTAAATTTGTCGCGCAGATTCCTTGGGATAATTCAGTTGCCCTTACAGGGCGCATAATAGAGGAGTGCCATATTTACCCAGGGTGTTGCCCTGGGCTAAGTTGAAGCTGCCCTTACAGGGCGAGAAACCTCTGCGCTTGGACTATTGCTGAATAGTAACCTTAGGAGGTGCGGCGCTAATCTTAGGAGGTGCAGCGCCCCCGCCGTACCATCTCAGGGAATACGCCCTGAAAGGGCAATTAAATATAGCCCAGGGTAACACCCTGGGTTGTAGTAGGCACAACTAACCTGCGCCCTGTAAGGGCAGCTAAATTGCTGTATAGATATTATATATTAACAACTAATATTAATCAAAGGTAAAAATGAAGAAGATTTTTCTTTTCGCTTGCGTTGCCGTACTCGCATTCGCAAGTTGTGGAAACAAGACAAAGGCAAATGCAGAGGCTACGGATTCGGTAGCTGAGGCTCAGGTAGAAGAGACAACGGCTCAGGCACAGGCTGACTCTGTCATCTCTGTCATCAGCACTCAACTCGAGAGCAATGATCCTGCCACTGTGCAGAAGACTCTCGAGACAGTGAAGGAAACTTATGCCAAACTCGTGGAGAGTGGCGATGTAGAGGCTGCCAAGACTTATGCTTCACAGGTGCAGAAGTTTATCGATGACAATTCAGAGAAGATCAACACCGTGGCAAAGGGTGAGACCACTGTCGTTTCGCTCATCAATGGCATCAAAAACCTGCCTACAAGTGCAGAGACTACTGCTGAGGCTGCTGCTGCCGCAGTGAAGAGCGATGCACAGAATGTTGCCAATGCTGCCGTAGATGCTGCCAAGGCTACTGCT
>CAVKNF010000080.1:6440-10816 GCA_963657415.1 bacterium
AGGCGGTTCTCCTCCATGAGTTTCTCCAATTCTGCATGGCTCATGCCTGCATTCTTCGCCTCGTCACGGTCGGGATAGACCAGTCCGACGAGTTTCTCGCCACGCTGCACCACCACACTCTCGATGACATAAGGCATGGAGTTGAGTTTGTCCTCTATTTCCTCAGGATAGATGTTCTGTCCGTTGGCACCGAGGAGCATATTCTTCGATCTACCTTTTATATATATGTTGCCATCCTCGTCGAGCAGACCAAGGTCGCCAGTGTGATACCAGCCCTCATCGTCGAGCACCTTGGCAGACTCCTCTTCATTCTTGTAATAGCCAAGCATCACGTTGATGCCTCGTGTGAGAATCTCGCCAGGGATATTCAGAGGGTCTGGACTGTCGATGATGACCTCCTGATGCTTGGCAGCCTTGCCGCAAGATCCTGGTTCAAACTGATGCCAGTCCTCATAGCCGATGATAGGCGCACACTCCGTAGCACCATAGCCCACGGTGTAAGGGAATCCTATCTCGTGCAGGAAGGCGTCCACATCCTGATTGAAGGCAGCGCCACCCACGATGACCTCATAGAAGTTGCCACCGAAAGCCTGATACACCTGGTCGCAAATCTTCGCGTTGATCTTGTCCTTGAGAAATGGAGTAGAGCGCAACATCTTCATCAGCGAACCCTGCACCTTCGGGAACACCTTCTTCTTGATGACCTTTTCTATGACGAGAGGCACGGCGATGATAACTCGTGGCTTCACCTCTGCGAAAGCCTGTGCTATGATGGCAGGCGAAGGAGTGCGGGTGAGGAAATAGATGTGTACGCCCGAACCGAACTCGAAGAGGAATTCGAATGCCATGCCATACATGTGTGCCATTGGCAGGATGCTCACCGTCTTGTCTCCCGGTTTGATGTGCTCGCCGAAGACAGTCTGCGCGAAGTCATAGTTGCCCCACACGGCGTGGTAAGGAATCATCACGCCCTTGGAGAAACCTGTCGTGCCGCTCGTGTAGTTGATGATAGCCAACTCCTCGGGCGACGACTCGCGGTAGTAGTGCACATGCTCCTTGCGGAAATATTTAGGATATTTCTTGCCAAAAATCTCATTGAGATGCTCGCGGGCATAAGTGAGTTTGTCGGTGCGGCTCACCGCAAGCGAATAGTCGGGTATGTTGATGATACCCTCCAGATTCATCATCTGAGTGGCGTCAATCTGTGTAGCCACCACATCACCCACGAAGAGCAGTTTTGCCTCGCTGTGGTTCACGATGTTGTGTATCTGCTCAGGCAGAAACTCGTTGAGGATAGGCACAGCCACGGCGCCATAGGTCAGAGTGGCGAGGAATGCCACAGCCCAGTTGGCAGAGTTTCTTCCGCAGAGAGCGATCTTGTCGCCCTGCTTCACACCGCTGTTTTCAAACATGATGTGGAGTTTCTCTATCTTGCGGGCTACGTCGTGATACTGCAGAGTCTGGCCACGGAAATCAGTCAGAGCGTCAAGGTCCCAGTTCTTCTTGATACTCTCCTCTATAATCTCATTGAAACTTGGTATATTCATTGTTTCCTATAATGTCCTTTAATTAGACAGTTGCGCTATATGCACAATATTAAAAGTGTTGTGCAAAGTTAGTCATTACTCTGCTCATAGCCAAGAAATATGTGCAATATTTTGAATATACTGTTAATCTTTCGTTAAGAAGTGGTTGATATGTAGTAAGAGGTGGTCGATTTGGGAGGTACGTCGTCCTCCCAGTAAGGGTTAAAAGATGAAAATATGAAAGTATGACGAGGTTGAGGTAATCATAGGAGGTACGTCGCCCTCGACGTACCACTTGCAAGAGAGAATAATAAATTGAGATAATCTTGCTTGCGATGGTACAGCGGGGGCGCTGTACCTCCTATGGTTACTTTTGTTCGCTTGCGTGGTGCAGCGAGGATAAAAACTTACGGCATTACTGCTACCTATTAATATTAATCCTTGCGCCGATACTAAGTTCCACGTTCACGGGCTTGTCGGTGTAGAGTGACTTGATGCCTGAGCCGTTGTCGAAATGGCAAGTGACGCCAGGCTGGGCATAGATGCTCAGATAGTCGCTGATGTTATACTCTATGCCGGCAGAGACGCTCGTGCTGAATACTGGGCGGTTCTCCTTCACGTCATTGTTGGTGCGTGTAGACTTCGAGTCTTTATTGTTGGTTGTCTCTGTGGTCGATGCTCCATTGATGAGTTTTTCCACAGCACCGCCGGCAGTGGCATACATATTGATATACTTATTCTTCCATATATTATAGCCGGCGGTGAGTGGAATTCCGATGTAGTCGAGTTTTTGGTTTGTCACGATGTTGCTCGTGCTCTTCTCTTCAGTGAAGTCAGACGTAAGGCGGGTGTAGGTGACTCCCGTCTGCAGACTCCATCTGTCGGTGAGGTTATAGCGCACAGAGAGACCTACTTTCACCGTCTGATGGTGCGACTCCTTAGTGTCGCCAACCTCTTCCACCTGTATCTGGTTGTTGCCTTCTATCTTTACAGGTGTAGACATGGCGTAGTCGTCATATTGCGCAAACAGCACAGGAGTATTTGCCGTAGGATTGTTGTTCGTCGTTCCTCCGTAATAAGCGCCAACGCTCCATGCCGAACTCTTGCTCTTGTGGGGAGTGAAGTCTGTGTAGTCGCGTCGAGTGCTGCCCAAGGAATGATATGTCTGCTGAGGCTTTTCCGTATTTGTCTGCTGATTGTTCTTGCCTTCCTCGTGCCTGTCAACCTGAGCCACGAGTTTTGTGGTGTCGTCAGTTTGTGTCGTCGTGGCTGCCACCAACTGCTGGCAAGCCGTGTCGGCAATGGCTGCACGCTGTATGGCTTTTGCTATGGCGCGCTCTATGATGTTGTCTGCGCCTGTGTTCGATTCATTGGCAGAAGCGTCAGCAGGTATGCTATAATAATGTGTATTGCTTCCACTCTGCGATGTACTTGCAATGCCGTTGGCAGACTCTTCCTTATGGAATGTCGTCAGACCTACACCTGCAACGATAGCCACGACAGCAGCCGCAGCGGCATAGCGCCACTTGTGCATAGGTACGACCTTAGCCTGCTGCTGCGCCGGCATAAGTCCGCGCCTCAGCATCTCGCTCTTGACATCATTAAGCAGTCCCTCTGGCGCTTTGCGCACATCATTGTCCGCCAGTCTCTTTATGTCTTTTGTCCAGTTGTCGTTCATTGTTTGCTTCGTTTATATTGGGTTATCAGTCTTGCCAGAATATTCTTCGCCCTGTGCAGTTGCGATGCCGATGTGTCGGGTTTGATACCAAGTATCTCGGCTATCTCCTTGTGGCTCTTGCCCTCTATGACGTAGAGGTTGAACACCGCCCTGTAGCCATCAGGCAACTGCCTTATCATATCTGTCAGCATGTCTGCACTAAGTCCGTCGGTGTCAGGGTCTTCGTCGGGAATGTCTGGCGGTTCGGTGTCCACGAGCATCTCATTCTTCTTGCTTCGTCGCAGAAACTGCAGACTCTCGTTCACCACTATGCGCACCATCCAAGCCTTCAGCGACCCTTTGCCACGATATTCGAAAGTGCCTATCTGCGAGAATATCTTTATCAGCGCCTCCTGAAGCACATCCTTCAGGTCGTCATCATTATTTATATAGCGTGCGCACACGCTCGTGAGATAGCCCGCATATTCGGCATACAGCAAGTCCATGGCGGAATTATAATCCCGCTTAAACTGCTGCAGTATGTGCTGTTCGGTGTCTGTCGGCAGAATGCTCATCTTTTCTTCGTTCTACTATATAAATACAAAGGTAACACATTCCTTGCATGAACATTTTATGAAAAAAAAGTTTTTTCTTCATGCAAGGTTTTCTTTATCTATGCGTTTTATAGGTGTAAGACAACAGAAAACACGTAACATACACATATTTTTATATATACTTATGAAAAAGTTAAAAGCAATTGCATTTATGGTTTGCTGCATCCTTATCGGCAGCACATTGACATCATGTCTCAACACTGATGACGAGAATACCGGTCTCACCAAGGAACAGCAGAAAACGGCTTATCAGCAGGTGAAGGGCGACTACACTGGTAAACTCGTTTACTCAAAGTTGCTCAGCGACAGCAAGTATGCCAACGACACTCTCGACATCTCGTGGTCATTGAATACCGACTCTACACTGCAGATCAAGAAGTTCCCTTCCACACTCTTGTCACAAAACATCACCAATGAGTCCGTGAAGACAGCCATGTCAGCCTGCGAACCTGTAGACATCCTGTGCTATACTAGTTTTTACAGTCTCTCGCCAGTGGCCTTCGTCGTTAACCCCACCTCAGTGTCATACAATCTCACCTATGACGGTACGTCACACAAGGTGCAGGTGGTATTCTATGT
>CAVKNF010000081.1:0-7907 GCA_963657415.1 bacterium
CCGACCAGGCGGCCCATCTCTCGGTGAGGGTGGGGAAGAAGTATCTCAACATCCAAGCCCAGCCCCATTCATTCAATACCTATGTGATAAAATAGAAATAGGAAAGTATTTAAAGGAGGTACGGCGCCCTCGCCGTACCATTGACATAACAGAGACATTCTTGTTTGAGGTGGTACAGCGGGGGCGCTGTAACTCCTAAGAATAGTATTGCTTTTTACTTTGGTGCAGCGAGGACGCAGCACCTACTAAAGTTACCATTGTATACTCACGTGGTACGGCGAGGGCGCCATACCTCCTTCTAAATTGTTCTTGTGAGGCTAAGTGAAAGTTATGTTCCAAACTATGGAACTTGTATTCCAAACTTTGGAACGTGTGTTCCAAACTATGGAACTTATGTTCCAAACTTTGGAACATAGATTTTATATAACTATAAATGCTTTTTAAGTTGCCTTTACAACCTCTTTAGGTTATGTTGTGATGACAAAGGGGCAATGTATGCCAAGGTGGACACACGGATGACCAATCTTGCTATTTATGGCTTTTTAACTGTGCAGAGTGTGTGAAAGCTATTCTTTTTTCCGTAATTTTGTTGACTATATATATTATAAGGTGGAAATACCGCCTGATACAATCATTATATGATGCATCTTATGAAGGACAAAAGATTACTTTCCACAGTCATCCTGTCAGTGGCTTTCTCCGTGTCAGCCATGGCGCAGTCGTATTCGTCACTGTGGAAACAGTTTGATAAAGCATGCGAAAAGGACCTCCCCAAGAGCGAACTGTCGATACTCCAGCAGATAAAGGAAAAGGCGCAGGATGACCGTGCCTACGGGCAGTTGCTAAAGTCGGAACTGCAGACCATCTCGGTGCAGTCGTCGGTGTCGCCCGATTCGCTCTTTCCACAAGTGAAGCGCTACGAACTGCTTGCCGCAGAGGCTGACAACCAAGTGCTTAGTGCTGTCTACTGCTCTACTCTCGGACATATCTATCGCGACTGGTGGCAAAGCCTCGACATGCGTCAGGACAGTGCCAAGGTGATAGCGGCACGCTACTACAAGCAGTCGCTTCACAATCCGCAACTGCTGGCTTCGACAAAGGCTGGCAGTTACGAACCGCTTGTGGCAGAAGGTGCCAACTCATCCGTATTTGGTGACGACCTGCTGCATGTGTTGGCTATGGAGGCGGAAGCCTATGACCTCATGAGCGACTATTATCAGAAGGCTGGCAACCGCCCTGCGGCGTGCATCTCGGCATACTATAAGACGCAGAAGGACCGCATGGATGACGTGCGACTCGTGAAGAAGTCGAAATATCTCGCCACCATCGACTCGCTCATCAATGTATATAAGGACCTGCCCGAGGCAGGCGAACTTGCCATCGAGCACTTCAACTACCTCGACGGTGCCACCGACGCATCGGCAAAAGAGAAGGTGGAATACATAGACTATGCCCTCGTGAACTGGCCCACATGGCCGCGCATGGCTGTGCTGAAGAATGCCCGCAGCAGGATTACGCTGCCTTCGTTTACCGCCAGCGTGAGCAAGTCGCTTGCCATACCGGGTCAGGAAATACCCGTATACATCACATCTCTGACGCACATCGACAAACTCAAGATGGATGTCTACAAGGTGAACATCACGGGTGCCGACGAGTTTGACCCCAACGATGCTGACGACTACAAGGTGCTGCGCACCAGGATGTCGGAGAAACCAGTGTGGAGTGACGACCGCGTATACTACGGTCTGCCAGAATATATGGTGGTGCGTGACACTATGAATATAGCGCCGTTGACCACGGGTGTCTACATGGTGGAGTTTACCACCGACAATAATGACATCGCCGTGGAGCGATTGATGATAAACATCTCCAACCTGCGACTTGTCAGCATGAACCTGCCCGACAACAAGATGCGCATGGCTGTGCTCAACGCCACGACGGGCAAACCTGTGGCTGGAGCGAAGATAAACATCAAGTTTGGTGCATGGAAAAACCACCAGTGGGTGGAAGACCAGCGCACGCTCGTCACCGAGGAAGACGGCGAGATTATGTTTACGTCGACACTCTCGCCGAAGCAATATCTCCTGACCACCGACAATGACAAGGCTTTCCCATGGCAAAGCATAGGCAGCTACGCATGGCGCGGCAATGCAGGTGCGAAGTCTGCGGAGGTGAGCAAGTCGGTGAAAGTCTTCACGGACAGAAAGATATATCGCCCGGGTCAGAATGTGAAGGTGTCCGTACTTGCCTATGACGAGTATTCGCGTGAGCAGTGGCAGGCAGCAGACAAATACAGCATGAAAATCGTGCTGAGAAACCCCAAGAACCAGAAGGTGGCAGAGAAAGATGTCGTCACCGACGAGTGGGGAGTGGCATCCGTAGATTTCGACCTGCCTGAAGACGGCGCCACTGGCTATAACTACATACAGGCGGTGGTCGACGGTCGACGCATGACATCATCCATGTTTCGTGTGGAGGAATACAAGCGTCCGGCATTCAGCGTCACCATCGACGACTACAAGGATGCCTACAAGGAGGGCGACACCATCCGCGTGAAGGGATGGGCGAAGACCTACGCTGGCGTGGCTGTGCAGAATGCCAAGGTGAAATACAAGGTGAAGAGCCTCTATCGTGCCTGGTACTTGCGCATCATCAAGGATGCCAATGAATATTATGAAGGAGAGGCAGTGACAGGCAATGACGGATCGTTTTACGCTGTAGTGCCAGTGAAGATGCCCGACGGGAGTGGTCGCGGCAACCGCTTTGCCACAGTCATCGTGGATGCCACAGTCATCGACCTGGCGGGCGAGAGCCACTCGGCAAGTGCCTCCTATCCAGTGAGCGACAAACCATATGCTTTTGCCCTTACCGATTTCAGCGACAAGCAGTGTCGTGAGCACAAGAAAGAGTTCTCATTCATGTATGTCAACAATTCAGGGCAGAAGATAGACTCCGTGGTGACCTACAGCATTGACACCTACGCTCCCGTGAAGGTGAAGACCAACACGGATGTGACCCTCAATCTGGCTGGCATATCATCAGGCAAGCATCTCCTTAAAGCCTATTGCGGCAATGACACATTGAAGCAGAGTTTCACGGTCTTCTCTCTTAAAGACGAGAAGGCACCGGTGGACACCGTGGCGTGGTATTACTCCACGACGGGTGACAATGCTTCCGCTGCAATGAAGAGTGGCGAGGCTGAATACATACAGATAGGTACGAGCGAGAATGACCAGACGGTGCTCTACACGGTGGTGTCAGACACGACAGTGATAGAGTCGGGGCAGATGGTGCTCAATGATGAGGTGAAAACCCGCAAGGTGGAATATAAAGCGGAGTGGGGCGACGGCATCGCCATAAGATATGCCTGGGCAAGAAACGGCGAACTCTACACTTATGAGCAGCGCTATGCACGTCCGACACAGGACAACAAACTCGTCATGGAGTGGAAGACATTCCGCGATAGACTTACTCCAGGTCAGAAGGAGGAGTGGACGATGACGGTGAAGAATGCCGACGGCACACCTGCCAAGGCGCAGGTAATGGCGGTGATGTATGACAAGTCGCTCGACGCACTGATCCAGCACTCATGGAATTTCAATCATGTGGTAGCATATAATCCTCCGACGATAAGGCAGCAGGCGGCATATAGCAATCATGCCAAGAACATATACGGCGAGCAGACCTTCCGTTCGTTGACCGAACCGGAGTTGCAGTTCCGTCATCTTGACATCCCCGACATGCTCTATAGCAGTAGTGGGATGGTTCTCTTTAATGCGCGTCCGGCAAGTAGACAGATGGTCACGTCTTCAAAGAAAGTGTTTGCCATGGCTGCTGAGAATCTGTCGACGTCGAACTCAGACATGGCAGCAGGTAAGGTGGGAATGCTCATCGGCAGCATATCTGGTCATGCCGCAGATGACGACGCTGCCGTGGCAGACGATGTGCCGATGCGAGAGAATCTCAACGAGACGGCATTCTTCATGCCGCAACTCATAACCGACAAGTCTGGCAACGTGTCGGTGAAGTTTACCCTGCCGGAAAGTCTCACCACATGGCGCTTCATGTCACTCTCGCACGACAAGCAGATGAACACAGGCAGCCTCGAGGGTGAGGTGATAGCGCAGAAGAAACTCATGATACAGCCTAACATGCCGCGCTTCATCCGTGAAGGTGACAAGGCGCAGATGTCTGCCGTCATCACCAACAATCAGGACCGCGACCTGTCGGGCAAGGCTTATGTGCAGATACTCCGCTCTGAGGACGAGAAGGCGGTGGCAAGGACCGAGACACACTTCAGCGTGAAGGCCGGTCAGCAGACGAGCGTCACATTCCAGTTGCCAAGCAATTTGGCAAGTGATGTGTATATCTGTCGCGTCGTGGCACAGTCATCAGGCTTCTCCGACGGTGAGCAGCATCTGCTCCCTGTATTGACCGACAAGGTGGAGGTGACCACTACAAAGGCGTTCACTCAGACCCAGGCTGGGGAGAAGAACATAGACCTCAAGGCGCTCTATGGCAACAATGCCTCGAAGGAATCCTTGAAGGTGGAATATACCAACAATCCTGCATGGCTCATGATAGAGGCTCTGCCCGTGGTGGCAAACCCAGAGACGGAGAATGCTATCTCGCTTGCCGTGGCGCTCTATGCCAACAGCATCACAGAGGGCATAAAGCAGCAGATGCCTACCGACACCGCCATGGTGAAGTCTCCTGCCGTGACAACGGACAGACTCATAGGACAGTTGGCTAATCTGCAGAATGTCAACGGCTCGTTCTCATGGTATGACGGTATGCAGCCTTCGCTCTATGTGACACAGTCGGTGGCGAAGATACTCGCCCGCATGAAGCACCTCGGCATAGCCAGTGCAAGTGTGCGCCCGATGCTCAATAAGGCTATGGCATATCTCGATGTGCAGATGGCGGAATATGTGGCAAGGCTCAAGCAACTGGCAAAAGACGGCAAGACAAAGCCTTCGCTGTCGAATACGGCATATGACTATCTCTACACGCAGACCGTAAGTGGCAACAGTCTGGATGCCACAGCCACGGCAAACGCCTCATATCTGTTGTCGTTGGTAGACGAGTCTTCGGCACAGTTCTCTATCTATGGCAAGGCAAACATGGCTATCATCGCTGCCATGCACCCTGTGAAGAAGAACAAGACCATGGCGGAGAATCTCCTCGAGAGTGTGCGCCAGTACACGGTGCAGACTGAGGAGATGGGCAGATATTTCGACACTCCGAAGGCTAACTATTCGTGGTGCGACTATAAGATTCCTACACAGACGGCTGCCATCGAAGCCCTACAGACTCTTGCTCCTGACGACAAGCAGACCATTGCCGACATGCAGCAATGGCTGTTGCAGGAGAAGCGCACGCAGCAGTGGGATACTCCTCTCAACTCTGCTTCCGCCATCTATGCTTTCTTCAATGGTTGGGACTTTTCCTCTAAGGAGAACTCCGTGGTTGAGGCTACGGCGGGTGTAGAGTCTACACGTCTTTATGTGGACAATAAACTCATAGCAGGTGGCAATGATGTGGCAGGCAAGGGATATGTCAGCGAGACGCTCGACGGACGCCACACGTCATTCCGTGCAGTGAAGACTTCCGACAACATCTCTTGGGGTGCGGTCTATGCCACATGCACACAACCCGTCAGCGATGTGGAGTCGACAGGCGAGTCGCTCAACATAAAGCGCGAGATACTGGACGAGAAGGGCAACAAACTCACCTCTACGCCTCAGGTGGGACAGAAGGTTACGGTGAGACTTACCGTTGTGGCTAAGCGTGACCTCGACTTCGTGGAGGTGACCGACAACCGTGCCGCTTGTCTCGAACCAGTGTCGCAGACATCGGGCTATTCGCATGGCTATTATGAAGCACCGAGAGACAACAAGACGACATACAGTTTCGACAAACTTGCCAAGGGCAAGCATGTGATAGAGACGGTTTACTACGTGGACCGTGCCGGCAACTACACCTCGGGCATAGCCACGGCCAAGTGTATGTATGCGCCAGAATATCAAGGTCGCGACAAGGCTCTCAATGTGCAAACAAAATAAGAAAATGAAGAAGATTATAATACCTGCTCTCGCACTGCTGCTTTGCGCCAATGCGGAGGCACAAAAGATAAAAACCTCCACGGAGGTGCTAAACATTGGTCAGGTGCAGTATTGCCTGCCTGCCAACGGTGTGTTTGAACTGAAGAATACGGGCAACCGTCCGCTGGTGATATCCAATGTCGACACGGGTTGCGGATGCACCGTGGCATCCTATCCTACGGATGCCATCGAACCAGGGGCTAAGTTTACCGTCAGCGTGACATATGATGCGCGCATGATGGGACATTTCCAAAAGTATGTTGACATATATAGCAATGCGTCTGACAAACCATTGACCCTGCAACTGGCAGGCGTGGTGGTGGCAGAGGTGCAGGACTATGTGGGCGACTTCCCCTTTGCCCTCGGCGAACTCACTGCCGACTGCAATGCCATCGAGTTTGAGGATGTGCATCTGGGAGAGAAGATACAGCAGCGCTTCCACGTGTTCAACCCCACGGGCAAGACCGTGCGCCCACAGGTGATGCATCTCCCCTCGTATCTCAAGGCGGAGGTGTCGCCTACGAAGGTGCCGTCCAACCGTTCGGCGGAGATTACCATCACGCTCGACTCCCGCTATATCCATGACTTCGGTCATGAGGAAACGGAGATATATCTCGGTGCTAATCCTGGCGAGAAGGTGTCAGCATCAAAGCGGATAAATGTGTCGGCAATATTCCTTCCTGCCCAGGAGGCTCTCACATCGGCGCAGAAGGCTATGGCTCCGAAGATGGAGATTTCCTCCACCGAACTGGTGATGCCTGTGGATGACGGAAAGAAGCGCACGGAGACGATAATAATACAGAATACTGGTAAGTCGCGACTGGAAATACAGCGCATGCAGATGCTCTCGGAGGGTGTGAAGGTGCAACTCAACAAGACGTCGCTGGCTCCTAATGAGACTGCCAAACTGAAGGTGACGACAGTGCCACGACAACTGAAGCACGTGAAGAGAATGCCACGCATACTGATGATTACGAATGATCCCGAGAGTCAGAAGGTAATCGTAAACGTAAAGACGAAATAGAAGATGAAGGTAGAGATAGACGAGAACTCGGGATTCTGCTTTGGTGTGACCACTGCCATCAACAAGGCGGAGGAGCAACTTGAGGGTAATGACACGCTCTATTGTCTGGGCGACATTGTGCACAACAGCATAGAGGTGGAGCGCCTCACATCGGAAGGACTGAAGACCATAGAGCATGAGGACATGGCGCATCTGCATGATGTGCGCCTGCTGCTGCGTGCCCACGGCGAGCCTCCTCGCACTTATGAGGTGGCGGCAGAGAACAATATAGAGATTATCGATGCCACTTGTCCTGTGGTGCTGGCTCTGCAGCGGAGAATAAAGACTCAGTTTGCCCAGCATCCCGATGCGCAGATTGTGATATTTGGAAAGAAAGGTCATGCGGAGGTGCTCGGACTTGTGGGGCAGACAAATCAGAAGGCGATAGTGATAGAGAGTCTTGACGATGTGCACAAACTGGACTTCACCAACGACATATACCTCTATTCGCAGACTACAAAGTCGCTCGACGAATATCACCGCATCATAGACTACTGTCAGGCGCATATATCGCCCGATGCCGTGTTTCGCAGTTTTGACACCATATGCCGTCAGGTGGCAAACCGCATGGACATGGTGAAACTCTTTGCCTCAAAGCATGACCTCGTGTTGTTTGTCTGCGGTCATAAGTCATCCAATGGCAAAGTGCTGTTCAATCAATGTCTGTCGGTAAATGAGAACTGCCACATGATAGAGCGCTCCACGGAGATTAATCCCGATTGGCTCAAAGGCATAGAGAC
>CAVKNF010000081.1:8195-10643 GCA_963657415.1 bacterium
ATGAATTAGTATGCGTTGGGCGCAAACAGATAGAACAGCATTTCGAGGAGATTGTCGCGACCTGTGGAACTGACGCTTGTCGATGGCAGGTCAAATCTCAACCCGATGTTGAATCCTGTGCCGAGTTTGCCTATGCTGTGGGTGACATTCTGACCCGTATTCCAACCGTTGGTGTATCTCACGTTTGTCGTGTTGTGTCCTCCGAGGTCATAGTAGAGGTTGTAGTCGACAAACAATGAGGCGGTGCTGATAAACCTTATGTCTATGCCTATCTTGGGATTGACGGTAAGGAAGGGACACTGTATGTCGTAAGCCGTCTCCACGCTGGTGTTGGCATAGACATTGTCGATATTGAAATTCTCTGTAGCCTTTGTAGCGCCGAGATTGAGGAAGTTTGTGCGCAAGTTCACTCCTATATTAGGTTGGACAACCCATTTCTTCGGAAAGACGTATGCCTTGGCTCCCACGGCAATGCCCATACGGTTAATCTTCTTCAGACCGATGCCGTCGCTCAGTTCGGTGAGCAGTCCGTTTTGCTGGAAGTAGAGTCCGCCAGTGAGTGCTATCTTGTCTGTGATGAAATAGTCGCCGTTGACGAAGAAGTGAAAACCTTAGTCGTCGCCGAGATTGATGCTCTGGTTGTCCGGGCTGTTGTTATACTGATGGATGTTTCCTCCTCCTGCATATATGCCCCAGCGTGTGGGTTCGTCGTCATCGTAGTCCTGTGCGGTGACATTGCAAAAAGGCACCAGTGATGCCAAAGCGGTAATCACTGATGCCTTTACTATTGTTCTTCTTATATTAAGCATTCTGCTCTTTGTTTTGCTTGTCGATAGTCTTGATTTTCTCCTTGGTGAGTTGAAGTTCTTCCTTCAGTTTCTCTATCTTGTGGGTCACCTCATTTACCAGTGAGTTGCCCTTCTTGCTTGCTGCTGAGAGGAAACCGAGGTTATTCTCGTAAGTCTGAATCTCCTGACGCAGAGTGTCGTAATATCTCATCAGTCGTGAACGCTCGCCGTCGATGGATCCTTCGCCCTTCTTTGCTATCGATGCCTTGAAGTTGCCGAGGCGACGCTTGTTGTTGCCCTGACGGAGCTTGCCGTAAGCGGCATCCAGAGCGGCGCGGTATTCCTCGTAGAGTTTGTCTTTCTCCTTGAAAGGCACATGACCGATGGTGTTGAACTCGTCACGCAGCGCCTGCAGTTTGTCCTGCACGATATCTTCTGCGCTTTCTGCCAAAGCCTTTATCTGCTCTACGACGCCCTTCTTCTTCTCCAGGTTCTCGCGCTCTGCGCTGTGGCTACCCTCATTGGCTGCGTTGCGTGCATCGAAGAACTTGTCGCATTCTGCACGGAACTCTTCCCACAACTGGTTACCAAGTTTCTTTGGCACAGACCCGATGGTCTTCCATTCCTTCTGCAGAGCGATGAGCTTGTCGCCGGCAGAACGCCACTCGGTGCTGCTTGAGAGCGCCTTTGCCTTCTCTATGATGGCTCTCTTCTTCTCTGCGTTCTCATTGAAGGTAGCCTTCAACTGCTTGTAGTATTCAGCCTTTGCGGTGAAGAACTTGTCGCAAGCAGCGCGGAAACGCTCGAATATCTTCACGTTGACCTTCTGCGGAGCAAAACCTATCTTCTTCCATTCAGCCTGCAGTTCGATAATCTGCTTAGAGTGGTTGTCCCATGCAGTGTTGTTGTCATTAGGTTCGCCGACGATAGCCTCCACCTTCTCGCAGAGTTCTGTCTTCTTCTGCAGGTTAGCCTCCTCTTCAGCGCGGAGCGACTCGAAGTGCTGCTGGTGAGCCTTGTTGATGACAGTGCTGGCAGCCTTGAAGCGAGCCCATATCTCTTCGCGGAGTTCCTTGGCTACAGGACCAATCTCACGATACTGGTTGTGCAGTTCCTGCAACTGGTGGAAGGCGCTCACCACATCGCTCTCTTCTGCCAATTTCTCTGCAGCTTCGCAGAGAGCGGTCTTCATCTCGAGGTTCTTCTTGAAGTCATAGTCGCGAGCCTCGAAGTTGAGTTTCAGCAGGTCATAATACTGTTCTGTGATGTGCTGGTAGTTGCGCCACACCTCGGTGGAATTCTCTGGTGGCACAGCACCAATCTCTTTCCATTCAGCCTGGAGTTCCTTGAATTCCTTGTATGTCTTGTTGGCTTCATCAGGCGATGTCGCCATATCCTTTATCTTGTCGATAATCTCAAGTTTGCGCTTGAGGTTTTCCTTGCGTTGCTCTTCCTGCTGCTGGAGCAGAGCCGCACGCTGCTCTCTCACCTGAGCCAGTACAGTCTTGAACGTTTCCTCATCAGGATCATGCTCCGGTTTGTAGGTCTCGGGATCTCCGCCTGCCTCCAAGTAAGCCTTTTGCTTGGCGTCGCTCTCGGCGATGAGCAGTTTGTAGAACACGTTCTTGAGCAAGTCAAGTTCGTCGCGCTCTATGTTTTC
>CAVKNF010000082.1:0-10617 GCA_963657415.1 bacterium
GGGAGTAACCCCTCCCTAACCCTCCCCAGGGAGGGAAAGGAAAGAAGGTATTCATAGGAGGTACGGCGCCTTCGCCGTACCACGTATCAAAACAAAGATTTCTCAATCGGGATTGGTACAGCGAGGGCGCTGTACCTCCTATGGTTAGCATTAGCTTGCTTGAGGGGTGCAGCGTCCTCGCTGCTTAGAGAATGCCTAATTAGCGAAGGGCAAAGCGAGGACGCTTCGCCTCCTATAGATTGCATTTAATTAGGAGGTACAGCGCCCTCGCTGTACCACACAAATGAGGATATACAGAAAAGAGGTAGATGATTTATTTCACCTACCTCTTAATTTTATATTCTCTTTTTTGCGCGGGTACGGCGAGGGCGCCGTACCTCCTAATGAATACAATCTTTCAATATTTCAATCTTTCAATATTAAACGTCTTACGCCACCTTGTTGAGTTTCTTTATGATAGAGAAGATGAAGAGGGCTGCGAGGAGGCAGATGCACGTGAGAGTGCCCCACACTACATAGTGGGCATTGCCCCAAAGCATTGTCGGGATAGACACGAGGAAGTTGCCTATGGCAGTAGCGCCAAACCAGAGTCCCATCATAGTGCCCTTATACTTTGTAGGTGCCACCTTCGTCACAAATGAGATGCCGATAGGCGACAGCAGCAGTTCGGCAAAGGTGAGGATGAGATATGTGCCCACGAGGAGGTTAGGATTCATGTCGGCAAGATGTGTCGGAGTGGCAGCATTAGGTGCAGGCAGATCCATAGTAGATACCGTCATGAGCAGATATGCTATGGCTGCCACTACCATTCCCAAGCCAATCTTAACAGGAGCCTTTGGCTCTTTGCCCTTTGATGCGAGCCAACCGAAGATGCCGATGCTCACAGGGGTGAGGGCGATGACGAAGCATGGATTAAACTGCTGGAAGATAGGAGCAGAGACTGCCACCTCGCCCACGTGGATGAAGTTGTAGCAGAGATATGCCGCGGCTGCGATGATGAGTACGGCAGAGATAATCTTGCCCTTTGCCTTGTTCTGGAATATACCAAAGAGACCATATACGATAAAGATGCAAGCCACGAGGTTGGTCACGTCCATCTCCATGGCTGTCACTCCAGTGGCTGTCGTTGCCACGAAGTCGCGTGCGAAATATGTCAGAGTGGCTCCATTCTGATGGAATGCCATCCAGAAGAAGATGACTACGGCAAATACGAGGCAGAGGCACACGATGCGCTCCTTGGTCTCGGCAGGTGACATCTCGTCTGCCACTTCCTCCTTGGCACCGCTGACCTTCTTCTCCACTGTGAGCACATGGGCGAAGGTAGACTTGAAGGTGTAGTAGATGGCGATGGAGACGATGAGCGAGGCGCAAGCCACAGCGAAGGCGAAATGATAGGAGTCTGCCTCGCTGATATGGAGCGACTTCTGTGCCCAGTTCATGATGCCGATGGCTGCCGTAGGAGCAAACATGGCACCCACATTGATGAGCATATAGAAGAGCGAGAAACCTGCGTCACGCTTTTGTGCGTATTTGGGTTCGTTGTAGAGGTCGCCCACCATGACCTGCAGGTTGCCCTTGAAGAGACCTGTGCCGAGGCTCACGAGAAACAGAGCCAAAGCCATGGCTGCGATGGCAGGGATGTCGGCTCCCATAGGGATGGAGAGCAACAGATAGCCTATGAACATGATGAAGATGCCGATGGTCACCATCTTGGAGTAGCCCCACTTGTCGGCAGCCGCACCGCCGATGATAGGCAGGAAGTAGACGCAAGCCAGGAATGATGAGTACACGGTGCCTGCCATACCGGATGACCATCCGAAATTGGCTTGCAGGAAGAGGATGAAGACGGCGAGCATGGTGTAATATCCGAAACGCTCACCCGTGTTGGCGAAAGCCAGGGCCCATAGGCCTTTTGGTTGTCCTTCAAACATAATGATACAGTTGTTTTTAGATTGTTTATTAATTGTATTGTTTGTATTCTTCCGTTTTATTTAATTGTATTATTCTTATTCTGCGGAGTCTTGCGCAAGTCAAAGAGGTAGGCGAGTTTTATCTCGATGGCTCCATGATTGGACTTGCCGAAATAGTCGCGCTTGGATGAGCCATAGATATTGCCCAGACCATAATAGTAGCGGCCCTCGAGGAGGAAATGTCCCACGGCGGGGTGAGAGTACTGCAAGCCGAGTCCAGCGCATATGCCATAGTCGAATTTCTTCTCCACAGGCATGGAGTATTGTTGTGTGGTGTTGTTGGCGCGGTCGGTGGTGTTGGCATTATCGAGAGTGAAATTGGTCTTGGTGGATTCCGAGAGCATATAGCCAAACTGCGGTCCTGCCTGAAAGAAGAAACTGCATCCCTTGCGCTCTCTGCCCCACATGAGTTGTGCCATGATGGGCAGTTGGATGTAGTTGATGCGGCGCTCATATGCCTCCGCTTCGCCCGATGCTCCTATGACAGGCTCTGACTTCAGTGTGACGATATTCTCGCGCCATCCCATCTGGGCATAGTTGAGTTCGGCGTATACGGCGCAGATGCTCTTGAAATATTTCTCGCTTGTATAGCGGAAGGATAGTCCTCCCGAGAGTCCAGGCATCATCTTCTGCGTCACCTTTGGCATGAATCCCACGCTGGTCATCATGTATCCGGCATTCACACCTATGGCGAGGTCGTTGCGATAGTCGCCTATCTGCGCCTTCGCCTGCTGACTCAAAAAGCAAGTCATGGCGAGGAGGAGAAGAAGCGATTTGATATATCTATGTCTTGTTTCGGTCATATTTTTAATATATGTCTTTTCGTGGGTGGCTTCGTAATGTGACTCCTTAGTATGCCACAGACTCTATGACTCCGTCCTTGCGGTAGTGCACGAGTTGGAAAGCCTTGTTCTGATAGCCTCCTGCTGCTGATGTCTTGACAAACTTGAGAGGTGTCTGCATGGCATTGTAATGCGACTCGCCAGCCTGACCAGAGAAGTTGCTTCCCCGCTCTGCCAAGCCACGGATGAAGAACTGTGCGTGATCGAAACCCGTGATGGCAAACCGTGGCACATAGCGCTCCTGCAGTCCTGTGCCAAACCATTTCTCATAGTTGCGCTCAAAACTTGCCACGCGACCGAGTCCCTTATAATAATAAAAGGTGGAAGGGATGTAGGCGTCATACTTATGGAAGAGCGTGCGGTAGGTGCTCTCATACATCAGCCAGTCGGTATAGCCGAAGAGCGAGATGGAGCAGTCGGGAGCCAATTCCATGAGTCTGTTGAGGCGGCGCAGCACGAGATTGAGTTCCTGCGAGCGACCTGTATTGAGGATCACCACATTGCGCTTGTTCTTGAGGAAAGCCTTGTAGAAGTCGTCATCGGGAGTGTCGATATTTGTCACGCGCACCTTCGTGCCCTTTGCCTCCAGAGACTTGCGCAGAGCAGAAGTGAAATTTCCCTTGGTGCTTGTGGCGTCATTACAACCGATGAAGATGGGGTTGCTGTCCTTAAATCGCTCTTGGAAAGCGGCAATGGATTTCTCGTTGAGTTGATAGTCCGACTGATATACCTGCCACACGTTGGCATTGCTATTCACGTCGTTGGCTGTAATGGAGAAGGGTATGACGAGTTTGATATTGTTGGTCTTGCAGAAGTCAGCCAAATATTTCACCTGTTTGGTGTAGAGCGGACCGAAGATGATATCCATATTCCTCACTGCTTCGTCGAGGAGTCGCACGCGTATGTCGTCATCGATGGAGATGTTCCAAGCGTGTATCTCCGTGTTTATGCCCGCCTGGCGCAGGGAGTCGCATCCCATGAGCAGACCGCGATAGTATTCCACCATGCGTCGTCCGTCGCCGTCGACATCGTGCAGAGGGAGCATCACGCCCACCTTGACGGTCTTCTTCTGCACCGTGGCCTTGGTTGTCGTAGTCTGTGGCTTGGGCTTCTCTGCATAGGGGATAAAGACTGTGTCGCCCTTCTTGAGTTTGAAGTCCGCCTGACGCATCTCGGGATTGGCGTTCATGAGTTGGTCTACGGTAAGGCCATAGGATGTGGCGATGCCGTAGATGGTGTCCTTCTTCTTTACTTTGTAGATGTCTCGCCACACCGTTGTCTGGGCAAACAAGCACACGGGCAACGCTAAGAGCATGGCTATGGATATGAGTCTGGAAATAATCCGCATAATCAACTTTTTACTTAAAGCAAATGCAAAAATACAAAAAAAGAGTATGCCAATCAACTATTTTGTCTATTTTTGCATAAGATAAGCTACACTCGGCAAATTGAAAGCAAGCTTTCTTTGCTCTCGTTTGCATTATCTTTGCATAAGATAAATAGTATAATGAAACACATTAGGATTATAATTGCCATTTTGCTTTGCACCATGTCATCGCTCTCGTGGGCGCAGGATGACGTGCCAACGATAAACCCCTCGGCCACGTTTATCACCTCTGACGGCGAGGAGCAGTCGGAGTCTTATTCGGGCAGCGCACCGCTGGAAGCACACTTCTATGCCAACCCTGAGAATACCGACGGATGGACCACATATTACGAGTGGCGCTTTACGAGTGACACCGAGACTTCGCCCTATCTCATTCGCTATGAGCAGGACACGGACTACACGTTTACGAAGTCGGGCAGCACTCGCATAGTGTGTTATGCCATCTTTACCCAGGGCACCGACAGCATCACCTACACGCAGGACTATTGGAGCGACATGACGCCCATCACCGTGTCTATCTCGGAGAGCAAACTCGAGATGCCAAACGCATTCTCGCCCAACAATGACAATATCAACGACTACTATAAACCCAAGTCGCACCAGAGCATCGTGGAGTTTAAGGCGGTCATCTACAACCGCTGGGGACAGAAACTCTATGAATGGACCGACCCTGACGGACAAGGGTGGGACGGCAAGTATAACGGTAAGGATGTGGCGCAGGGCGTCTACTTCTGCCGTGTGACAGCCAAGGGTGCCGACGGCATAAAATATGACATCAAGAGGGATGTCAACCTGCTAAGAAATATAGTGGAGAATAGTAGCAGCACAAACAATAACTAAATGTCAGAGGATAACAAGATAAATGTCTGGGGAGCCCGCACGCACAATCTCAAGAACATCGACGTGGAGATTCCCCGTGACAAGATGACCGTGATAACGGGTATGAGCGGTTCGGGAAAGTCATCATTGGCTTTCGACACCATTTTCGCTGAAGGACAGCGCCGCTACATAGAGACCTTTTCTGCTTATGCCCGCAATTTCATGGGCAACATGGAGCGACCCGACGTGGACAAGATCACAGGTCTGTCGCCCGTCATAAGCATAGACCAGAAGACCACCAACCGCAATCCGCGCTCCACCGTGGGCACGCAGACGGAGATATATGACTACATACGTCTGCTCTATGCACGTGCTGGCGAAGCCTACAGTTACGCCACGGGTGAGAAGATGGCGAAATACACAGAGGAGAAGGTCATGGAGATGATTCTCGAGAGATATGACGCTCACAAGATACAGATTCTCGCCCCCGTGGTGAGAAGCCGCAAGGGACACTACCGTGAACTCTTTGAGTCGCTCCGCAAGAAGGGCTTCCTCTATGTGCGTGTGGACGGCGAAGTCGTGGAACTGGAGCGCGGCATGAAGGTGGACCGCTATAAGAACCATAATATAGAGGTAGTCATAGACCGATTGAAGGTGCAACCCAAGGACGAGGAACGTCTGAAGGCTTCCGTGAAACTTGCCATGAAGCAAGGCGACGGTCTCGTGATGGTGCTCGACAATGAGGACCAGAGCGTGAAATATTTCTCCAAGCGACTCATGTGTCCCACCACGGGCATGTCCTATTCCGACCCTGCGCCAAACAACTTCTCATTCAACTCGCCACAAGGCGCTTGCCCCCACTGCAAGGGACTGGGCGTGGTGAGCGACATTGACATGAAGAAGGTCATCCCCAATGACTCCGCTTCAATATATAACGGTGGTATAGTGCCTCTCGGCAAATACAAGAACCAGATGATATTCTGGCAGATACAGGCTCTGCTCGACAACTATGGCTATACGCTAAAGACTCCCATAAGCGACATCTCCGAGGACGCGATGAATGAGATTCTTAATGGTAGCATGGAGAAGGTGCGTATAGACAAAAACGTGTGCAAGACCTCGTCAGACTATTTCACCGACTTCGACGGCATCATAAAATATCTCCGTTCCGTGATGGACAATGACGACAGTGCCACGGGGCAGAAGTGGGCGGACCAGTTCCTGCAGGATGTCACCTGTCCCGTGTGCAAGGGGCAACGTCTCAATCGCGAGGCGCTTTCATATAAGATATGGGACAAGAACATAGCCGAGGTGTCCAATCTTGACATCAAGGACTTGGACGAATGGATATCCAATGTGCATCTGCACATGAGCGACAAGCAGCAGACCATAGCGCAGGAGATAATCAAGGAGATAACCTCGCGCGTGCATTTCCTCCTCGAGGTGGGTCTCGACTATCTCACTCTCAACCGTCCTTCCGTAAGTCTCTCGGGAGGTGAGAGCCAGCGCATCCGTCTTGCCACGCAGATAGGTAGCCAACTGGTCAATGTGCTCTATATACTTGACGAACCGAGTATCGGACTTCATCAGCGCGACAATGAGCGCCTCGTAGAATCCCTCAAGGAACTGCGAGACATCGGCAACACCGTGCTCATCGTGGAGCACGACGAGGACATGATGCTCGCCTCTGACTATATCGTGGACATCGGTCCTGGTGCTGGACGCAAGGGAGGCGAGGTCGTCTTCCAGGGTACTCCGCAGCAGATGCTCTCTTCGCACACCACTACGAGCCAGTATCTCAATGGAGAGCGCAAGATAGAAATACCTCAGGAGAGGCGTAAGGGCAATGCCAAAAGCATATCGCTAAAAGGATGCACGGGCAACAATCTCAAGGCCGTAGACGTGGACTTCCCTTTGGGCAAACTTATAGTAGTGACGGGTGTGAGCGGCAGTGGCAAGTCCACGCTCATCAACGAGACCTTGCAACCTATCCTGTCGAAACATTTCTACCGTTCACTCAAGAAGCCTATGCCTTACGCAAGTATCGAGGGCATAGACAACATCGACAAGGTGGTGACAGTAGACCAGAGTCCGCTGGGCAGAACTCCGCGCTCCAATCCTGCCACCTACACGGGAGTATTCTCCGACATACGCACGCTCTTCGTGGAACTGCCCGAGGCAAAGATAAGGGGATACAAACCTGGCAGGTTCTCTTTTAATGTGAAAGGCGGACGATGCGAAGCCTGCGGAGGCAACGGATACAAGACCATAGAGATGAATTTTCTGCCCGATGTCACTGTGCCATGCGACGTGTGCCACGGTAAACGTTATAACAGAGAGACTCTCGAAGTGAGATTTCGCGGCAAGAGCATTGCCGACGTGCTCGACATGACCATCAATCAGGCTGTGGAGTTCTTCGAGAATGTGCCGCAGATACTTAGAAAGATAAAGACCATACAGGACGTGGGACTGGGATATATCAAACTCGGACAGCCCTCTACAACGCTCTCGGGAGGCGAGAGCCAACGTGTGAAACTCGCCACCGAACTGTCGAAGAAGGACACGGGCAACACACTTTATATACTCGACGAACCTACCACAGGACTGCACTTCGAAGACATCCGCGTACTTATGGATGTGCTCCAGCGACTTGTCGACAAGGGTAACACGGTGGTGGTCATAGAGCACAACCTCGACGTCATAAAACTTGCCGACCACATCATCGATATGGGTCCCGAGGGTGGTCGCTCGGGTGGAGAACTCATGTTCGCCGGCACTCCCGAGGAAATGACTCACTGCGATAAGGGCTACACCGCCCGCTTCGTCAAGAAAGTGCTGGAGAAATAGAAAGTATGGTTGTAAAGTAGGAGGTACAGCGCCCTCGCTGTACCATGCAAGCAAGAATAAAGGTAATCATAGTAGGTGCAGCGTCCCCGCTGCACCCTCTCCATTAGAGATTTTTTATGCGATGGGCAAAGCGGGGACGCTTCGCCTACTATGAACACCTTTTCCTACTTGCGAGCGGGTACGGCGAGGGCGCCGTACCTCCTGATAAATACCAATTATTAGGTATTTATGCAATTCTGGTTGTCTACCTTATTTATATTTGGTAACTTTGTGGGATAATAAAATGTGATAGACATGAAACTGTCAGAACTGCATACAGGAGAAAAGGCTGTCATCGTGAAGGTGACCGGACACGGAGGTTTCCGCAAACGCATAGTAGAGATGGGATTCATAAAGGGACAGACGGTGAGCGTATTGCTCAATGCCCCTCTGCAAGACCCTGTGAAATATAAGGTGATGGGGTATGAGGTAAGCCTCCGCCACTCGGAAGCCGAGATGATAGAGGTCGTACCCGAAAGCGATGCCTTGGAAGCACAACCTTTTGTCCTCGAGACTGATGAAAACACACCTATTGCGGTGAACTCGCAAGCATGCGACATCAAACCATCTGCGCATGAAGACTCTGATGCCCTTCGCCAGTTTCGCACCATCAATGTGGCTCTCGTGGGCAACCCTAACTGTGGCAAGACGTCCTTATTCAACTTTGCCAGCGGGGCGCATGAGCGCGTGGGCAACTATTCCGGTGTCACCGTAGACGCCAAAGAGGGTCACGCAGAATATGGCGGCTACCATTTCAACCTCGTAGACCTGCCAGGCACCTACTCCCTCTCTGCCTATTCTCCCGAGGAACTCTATGTGAGAAAGCAAATCGTGGATCACACGCCTGACATCATCATCAATGTCATAGATGCCTCCAACCTCGAGCGCAACCTATATCTCACCACCCAACTCATCGACATGCACCTGCGTATAGTCTGCGCCCTCAACATGTTTGACGAGACCGAGCAGCGTGGCGACAGCATAGACACCGACAAACTGAGTTCGCTGCTGGGCATTCCCATGGTGCCGACGGTATTCAAGAGCGGCAGGGGAGTGGAGCAACTATTCCAAAAGGTCATAGACTTGTATGAAGGTACGGAAGACTCAGACCCACACTTCCGCCACATACACATCAACCACGGACACGAGATCGAGCACGGCATAGAGGAGATTCAGGAGCACCTGAAACTGGAAAACGACCTGCGCCAGCGTTACTCCACACGTTTTCTTGCCATCAAACTCCTTGAAAACGACCGCGAGATAGAAGACTTCATAGAACCGATGCGCGACTCTTCCGAGATATTCCGTCATAGGGATGAGGCGGCACGACGAGTGAAGGAAGAGACGGGCGAAGACTGCGAGACTGCCATCATGGATGCCAAATACGGATTCATACATGGCGCCCTGGAAGAGGCTGGCTATAAGACAGGTAACGACAAGGATACATATCAGACCACGCACATCATAGACAAAATATTGACCAACAAATGGGTGGGGCTGCCCCTTTTCCTGCTCGTACTGGTCATCATGTTCACATCCACCTTCGTGCTCGGACAATATCCCATGGACTGGATAGACTCCATCGTGGCATGGATTGGCGACACCATAGGCGACATCCTGCCCGACGGCATCATAAAGGACATGCTTATCGACGGCATCATCAATGGTGTGGGTTCCGTGATAGTGTTCCTTCCCCAGATTCTCATCCTCTATTTCTTCATCTCCTTCATGGAGGATAGTGGCTACATGGCGCGCGCTGCCTTCATCATGGACAGGCTCATGCACAAGATGGGTCTGCACGGCAAGTCATTCATCCCGCTCATCATGGGTTTCGGATGTAATGTGCCAGCCATAATGGCAACTCGTACCATAGAGAGCCGACGCAGCCGGTTGATAACAATGCTCATATTGCCATTGATGAGTTGCGAGGCGAGAATTCCGGTCTACATTATGATAATAGGCACGTTCTTCGCCGTGAAATACCAGTCTCTGGTGATGATGCTCCTATACTTGACGGGCATTGTCATGGCGGTGATAATGAGTAAGATACTCACAAAGTTTGTACTTAAGGGCGAGGACACTCCTTTCGTCATGGAGTTGCCTCCTTACCGTTTCCCTACATGGAAAGCCGTAAGCCGCCACACATGGGAGAAGGGCAAGCAGTATCTGAAGAAGATGGGAGGCATCATCCTTGTGGCAAGCATCGTGGTGTGGGCATTGGGCTATTTCCCTCATGACGACTCTCTCGACCAGCGCCAGCAGCAGGAGCAAAGCTACATAGGCATGATAGGCAAGACCGTGGAACCGATATTCACGCCACAGGGATTCAGTTGGAAACTCGATGTGGGTCTCATCGCAGGTGTGGGAGCAAAGGAGATTGTGGCTTCCACCCTCGGCGTGCTCTATGCCGATGATGACACCTATGGCGAAGACAGTTCATTCGATGGTGCCATGTCGGAGAAATACTCCCGCATGCACAGACTCATGGCAGCCGACGGCATCACGTCGCTATCGGCATTCTGCTTCCTTCTCTTCACTCTCATCTATTTCCCTTGCATCGCCACCATCTCCGCCATCAAGGGCGAGACAGGACGATGGCGTTATGCCCTCTTCGCCGCTGGCTACACCACCATCTTGGCGTGGATAGTCTCCGCCGTGGTCTATCAATTGGGTAGCCTCGTGGGAATATGAAAAAATGGGACCCCTCCCTGAC
>CAVKNF010000083.1:0-10598 GCA_963657415.1 bacterium
ATCGCCAACAGTTGATGTTACCTCACAGGTAGCACCTTTATAGCAACGATATTCCGAACCATTGCCAAGGATACCGCTTGAAACACTAATGGTTATTCCATCCTTAGAAACTTGATCTTTTGCACCAGTTCCAGTCACCGTTCCTTTATCCGATGTTGGGTCGAACGTCACGGTCGTCTGTGCGGAAGCCGTAACAGCGAGCACCGCAGCAAACAAAGAGAGTAGAAGTTTCTTCATAAGAGTAATGTTTGATTGTTATGTTATATAATATATGTGCTACAAAGTTAAGGCACAAACTCCACAGTTGCAAATATTTAATGTGAATATTTTGTTAATGGTTACTTTCTTCCGAAGTCGGCAGGTATCTCTCCCCATGCCTTTGTCTCCCATTTTATTATCGGCACCGTCACGGGATGCGTCCTCAGCCATGCGTGGGCACGGGCTATGAGTTCATGAGCCTTGGATGTCTGTGGATTTACAGGCAATTTGGTCTTGCATGCCTTCTTGCTCACCCAGAGGGCGGCGTTATAGGAGTCGGAATATATCACCTTGTCCTTTATGCCGCGCTGCTCCATCAGGGCAAGGGCGTGGACGATGGCAAGAAACTCTCCGATGTTGTTCGTGCCCGTCACCGGACCGAAATGAAACACCTGCTGACCTGTCTGCAGGTCTACGCAGCGATATTCCATCGGCCCTGGATTACCCGAACAGGCTGCGTCTACTGCCCAGGCGTTCGCTTTCACGTCCCTGTGCAGAGGAAGCACCGTATCGGTTCTCCAACTTGGTGGGTTTACGAGTTGTTCCATCTATGTTCTCTTCTGCGACTTTCTCTTACATTCTCTCAGGCACCTCTATGCCGAGCAGAGCAAAACCATTCTTGATGGTCTTTGCCACATTCTTTGCCAGCACAAGGCGGAATATCTTCTCGCCCTCGGTGTCGGCATTGAGTATGGAGTAGTCATGATAGAACTGGTTGAAAGCCTTTGTCAGTTCATAGCAGTAGTTGGCAATGCCCGAAGGAGAATAGTCCTTGCCAGCCTGCTCCACGGCAGCGGCATATTCGCTTATCTTCTGTATGAGTTCCACCTCCTTGTCTACAGGACTGTAGTCACTGCCGAGAGTGTCAGGGATGGCGATGCCTGCAGCCTCAGCCTTTCGGAGGATAGAGCGTATGCGGGCATAGGTATACTGTATGAAAGGACCGGTGTTACCGTTGAAGTCGATACTCTCTTCAGGATTGAAGAGCATATTCTTGCGGGCGTCTACCTTGAGGATGAAGTATTTCAGGGCACCGAGACCCACGATGCGTGCTATCTCGTTCTTCTCCTCCTCGCTCATATCATCGAATTTGCCCAGTTCGTCGCTGGTCTTGCGAGCGTCCTGTATCATGGCGGCCATGAGTTCGTCAGCATCCACGACAGTGCCCTCGCGGCTCTTCATCTTACCGTTAGGCAGTTCCACCATACCATAAGAGAAGTGCGTCAGGTCCTTGCCCCACTTGAATCCGAGTTTGTCGAGGAGTATTGACAACACCTGGAAGTGATAGTTCTGCTCATTGCCTACGACATATATCATCTTGTCGATAGGGAAGTCCTGGAAACGGAGTTTGGCAGTACCGATATCCTGTGTCATATATACCGATGTGCCGTCAGAGCGCAGGAGCAGTTTCTCGTCAAGACCTTCGGCAGTGAGGTTTGCCCACACCGAACCGTCTTCACGGCGATAGAAGATACCCTTCTCCAGACCTTCGTCCACCTTCTCCTTACCTTCGAGATAGGTCTGCGACTCATAGTATATCTTGTCAAATGACACGCCCATCATCTTGTAGGTCTCATCAAAGCCGGCATACACCCACTCGTTCATTTTGCGCCACAGGGCACGCACCTCGGGGTCATTGTTCTCCCATTTCACGAGCATCTCGTGAGCCTCCTTGATGAGCGGAGCCTCCTGCTTGGCAGTCTCCTCGTCCATACCTTTTGCCACGAGTTCCTTCACCTCCTCGCGATAGTGCTTGTCGAAAGCCACATAGTAGTCGCCGATGAGGTGGTCGCCCTTTTTGCCCGATGACTCTGGAGTCTCGCCGTTGCCATAGCGCAACCAAGCAAGCATAGACTTGCAGATGTGTATACCACGGTCGTTGACGATATTCGTCTTCACTACCTTGTTGCCATTGGCAGCGATAATCTGCGACAAAGACCAACCGAGCAGATTGTTGCGCACATGACCGAGGTGAAGAGGTTTGTTGGTGTTAGGCGAAGAATACTCTATCATCACCAGCGGGCTCTCGTCCGTAGCCTTCTTCTCGCCATAATGCTCATCAGCATTGATGTCATTGAGCAGTCCCACCCAAGCCTCAGGAGCAATCACAAGGTTAAGGAAACCCTTCACCACATTGTATCCACTGATGGCAGGACAGTTCTTCACCAGATATTCACCCATATCCTGACCAGTCTCCTCAGGCTTCTTGTGCGAAGTCTTGAGCAGAGGGAATGTGACAAGGGTGAGGTTGCCCTCAAAGTCAGGGCGAGTCTTTTGCAACTGTATCATCTGTGCAGGCACTTCTGCACCATAAAGATCCTTCACAGCAGCAAGGGCGCTACTCTGAATAAGCTCTTCTATCTTCATCTTCTTCAATAATATAATATGTGTTATTCTTAAATCATTGTCTGCCAATATGCAAAGTTACACTAAATATCGTAGACAAACAAAAATAGAGGACAAAAACCTTGCAGGATACATACCTTTGCCATACCTTTGCAGTGTAATAGTGAAGTAGTACACCAATAAACATACTATATGATTGACATTAAAGATTTATCATTCCGATATTCGGGGGCCAACGCAAAGGTATTCAATAACCTTAATCTCCAGTTGGAGGGCAACGCCATCTATGGCTTGCTTGGCAAGAACGGCATGGGCAAGAGCACCTTGCTCTATCTCATCTGCGGTCTTCTGCGTCCTGAGGCGGGCAGTGTGACGGTAGACGGTCATGAGGCAAAGGAGCGTATGGCAGAGATGCTTGCCGACATTTTTATCGTTACGGAGGAGTTTGAGTTTCCCGACGTCCGCCTTAGCGAGTATGTGAAAGCCAACAGCATCTTCTATCCCAAATTCTCTCTCGACGTGATGAACGAGTGCTTGAAAGACTTCGAGATGACTGGCGACCCCAGGCTCTCTGCCTTGTCTATGGGACAGAAGAAGAAGATATACATGAGTTTTGCACTCGCCACAGGCACCCGCTATCTCATCATGGACGAACCCACCAATGGTCTTGACATCCCCTCGAAGGCACAGTTTCGCAAGGTGGTGGCACGCGTGATGGACTCCGACCGCACGGTCATCATCTCTACGCATCAGGTGCACGACATCGAGAACTTGCTCGACCATGTGCTCATCCTCGACAACTCGCAGATTCTCTTCAATGCCTCTGTCAGCGACATCTGCAAAAGGTTCGTGTTTGAATACCGCACTCCCTACAACATGACCGATGTGCTCTATGCCGAACCGACACTCCAGGGCAATGCCGTGATGGCTCCGCGAGGCGACAAGGAAGAGACTACGCTCAATCTCGAATTGTTCTTCAATGCCGTGATACAGCATAAGATAAAGGGACAAGACTAATAGGACAAATAGTATACACATTATATATATTATAATATGAACGGTTTTGCAAAAACACTACGTTGGTATCTCTTGACCAACAAGCGACGCTTCGTCAAGGAATTCATATATCTCTGCGTAGCATATTTCGCCATAATAAGCACTACGACGGGCTTTTTCTCCCTCTATCGCTGTGGTGTGAGTTCGCTGGAGGCCTTGGCAAGTGTCTACACATTGATAATGGCATATATCCTCGCATCAGGAATATTAGCATCCAACATAGCCAATGACCTGAAGACAAAGCAGCAGCGCACGCTCTACTTCATGGTGCCGGCTTCCAATAGCCACAAGTTCTGGTGCCGTGTGATGATCACAGCCATCATGAGTTTCATTGTTTCTATCGTTGCCATGTGCGTTGCCGACGTGCTCAACATACTGTTGTCCACAATATTCTCAGGCACTCATGCTTCTGTCTCCTATATCCTGGCAGCAAACTTCCTCGACATTTTCAGCGAAGGACCTTTCGCACATACATCACTGGCCGTTATCTGTTATATCGCCATAGCGGCATGGGGCTTCACGTCCTTCCTGCTTGGCGGATTTCTGTTCCGCAAGATGCCATTTGTGATGACCTGCATAGCATGGTTTCTCTTCTGGACCATCGTCATAAGCGGTGTCTTCACTCTGGCTGTCAACTTGTTGGACGGGGAACATTATATAGATGAAGGCATGTGGAATGCAAATGAGGACTTTTTGGCTGTCTTCACCATCTTTTTCAGCATACTGTTCACTGTGCTTAATCTATGGATGTCATTCCGCATACACAAGCGCATGACGGTAATAGGCAATAGGATGTTCAACCTGTAAATCCCCCACTCTATGGATTTCACGAATGAAAAACCCATCTACCTGCAGATGGCAGACAGACTCATGGACGAGATTGCGGCAGGAGTCTATCTGCCAGAGAGCAGGATACCATCGGTGAGGGAATTTGCCGTCAACCTCGGGGTAAACACCAACACTGCCATGAAGGCTTACGAGACTCTGGCGCAATATGGCATCATATACAACAAGCGCGGACTGGGATATTTCGTCACCCCAGGCGCCAACGAACAGATAAAGAACGAGCGCCGACGGGAGTTCTACGAACAGGGTCTACCACGACTCAGCCGGCAGATGAAGATGCTGGGGATTAGCATCGACGAACTGACATCTGCCCTCAATAATAGACTTTAGTATATAGGAGAGAACCACTAACATAAAAATGGATATGAAAAGAGTACTTGCCATCTTCATGATGGTAACAATGGCAATTGCCACAGCAAGCGCACAGTTTGGATACACTTATCTCAACGGAGGCAAGAACTACACAGTGTCGGGACGCGTCATGGAGGCATTCGAGGGCACGCCGATGCCTAACGTGTCGGTAGAGATTCTCGATATGGACTCCACCGTAGTGGCCACCACCACGACGGAGGATGTCAAGAGCGACAATGTCTACGCCCAATATCAGAAAGGTCGGTTTAATGTCGAGGTGATGTCATTGGGAAAATATATCATCAAAGTTTCCTGCGTTGGCTATGAGACCAAATATGTCAACTTCCAACTGAAATACAAGCGCGAGAAATCAAAGAACATCGACGACATACTCCTGCAGAAGGAGATGATAATGCTCGACGAGGTGAGTGTCAAGGCTACGAAGATAAAGATGGTGATGCACGGCGACACCATTGTCTACAATGCCGATGCCTTCCATCTGGCTGAAGGCAGTATGCTTGACGAGTTGGTGCGACGGTTGCCTGGCGCCCAACTGAGCAACGACGGACAGATAACCATCAACGGCAAGAAGGTGAACTCTCTGCTTGTCAACGGCAAGGACTTCTTCACCGGTGACCCGAAACTGGCTCTGCGCAATCTGCCGGCATATACCGTCAACAAGATAAAGGTCTACGACCAGCGCGGCATCAGTTCGGTACTCACGGGCAGGGATATGAACGACAAGAGTTTTGTCATGGATGTGCGCCTGAAGAAGGAATACTCATCGGGCTGGATAGCAAACGTAGAGGCTGGCTATGGCACCGACAATCGCTATCGCGTGAAGGCAGTGGGCATGCATTTCTCTGAGGTTTCCAAACAGATGATATATGGCAACACTAACAACCTTGGTATGAGTTCCACATATGATGCCGATGTCAGCGACTGGAATGGAAGAGGGGGCACGCCGACCGTAGACTCGCAATATCACATGGCGGGATTTGCCTATCACCATCAGAGCGAGGAAGGTGTCAAAGCCGACAAATTCTCCACTGCCAACGACATCTCCTATAGTGACGTAAACAATAAGGACTGGTCATCAACGCAGAATTTCCTTGAGGGCGGCGACACCTACGGGCGCACACACTCGATTTCGGGCAACAAGAGTCTCAAGATAAGCACCGCCAACACCTTTCAGAAGAGTTTGCACACGGGTATCTTCACTACGCGACTCAATGCGTCATACAACAAGAATGATGCTGAGCAGCAGAACTTCAGCGCCATGTTTAATGCCGACCCCATAGGTTTCCGCGACCTGCAGCAGGATGTCTTCGGCACTGCAAACCTCTTTGAGGATATCACCCTCAACCGTTCGAAGAGCATCTCGGAGTCGGCAAGCAAGACTTTTAGGGTGGAAGGAAACGGCGACATCTATCTCAACATGTTCGGCGACTTCGTCCGTGGCAACGTGCAGGCATCCTATGAGAAGCAGACTGGTCACAGTTTCTCGCTCAGCGACTACGACTATCAGCAGACAGGCACCTCCGACCACCGCAACAACTACAAGGATTCGCCGAGCCATAACTTCAGTCTCAGTGCAAACGCATCCTATACTTATGTCGTCTCGCCAGACCTTGACTTCAGTCTCGACTATAGATACAGACATCAATACAACCAGACCAACGACCTGCTCTATCGTCTCGACAAACTCTCCGACCGCGATGCCAACACTCCCTATAATGTATTGCCATCAACGGCGGCGGCTCTCAACACGGTGCTCGACTCTCCCAACAGTTACACATATGGACAGCATGACATATCCAACGCCATCGAACCGGCAATGCATTTCACGTATAGCCATATGGGAGAGGACTTGAAATATTTCTCCATGTGGCTCACAGTCCCGATAGTACTCGTCACCAACTCACTCGACTATTTCCGCGAGCAGAACTATAATGTCAAGCAAAACAGGTGGAACGTAAGCCCTAACATCAGCCTTAACTATCTGAGCCATGACGTTTCCTATAACCTGAATGCCACTTATAATTCCGTACAACCGTCGATGACAAGCCTCATCACATTCTGCGACGACAGCAATCCGCTCTATGTCTCTCTCGGCAATCCTGACCTCAAGGACACTCACGACATGAGATTTAGCATGGGCATCAACAAGCGGTCGGAAAAATTCGGATTCTGGTTTAATGCCGACTATAACCGCACCTTCAATGCCATGGCCACATCTACTGTCTATGACAAGACTACGGGTATCACCACATCAAAGCCGACGAATATCAACGGCAACTGGAATGCCAATGCCTCGCTGAGTTTTGACGCACGACTCGACAAAAACAGCCGTGCGAGAATCAACAACATGATACGTGGCGGATATATGTGCAGTGTGGACCTCAACAGTGTGGCTGGCAGCGAGACCGACGAACTGAGTAAGGTGGGCAACTTCCAATTCTCCGACCGTCTCTCCTTCAACTGGGACATAACGAGCGACATACGCATATCGCTTTATGCCAGCGATGATTTCACCCATCAGTCGAGTCAGCGTGAGGGCTTCACTACGGTCAATGCCCACAATATAGGCTATGGCGGCGACATCACCGCCGAACTGCCTTGGCATTTGCAACTCACGTCGACCGTCAACGGCACTATGCGCCGCGGATATAGCGACAGTCAGATGAATACCAATGAGGTAGTGTGGAATGCCAAACTTAACCGATCGTTCTTCAAGGGCAAACTCATTGCCACCATCGAGGGCTACGACATCTTAGGGCAACGCAGCAACCGCCGCTACACTCTCAACTCGCAGGGACGCACGGAGAGTTATTCCAATCTCATCCCAAGTTTCGGCATGGTCACCTTGGCGTATAAGTTTCTCAAGAGTCCTAAGAAGAAGAGCGTAGACCCAAGGAATAGAATCTGGTAATATTAGGAGGTGGTTATTAGGAGGTACGGCGCCCCCGCCGTACCTCCTATGATTACTTTGTATAGAAATCAATCAGGCTTTGCAGGGCGCGCTTGCAGACCGGACAGAACTCGGGAGTCTGGTTGGTGCGCATACGGCAGTCCTGCACAGGGCGATAGACACCCTTCGGGGCATAGCCGGCACCCTCATATACGCCTACCTTTGACGTGGCATCCTTCTCGTTCTTCGACAGAGGCGTAGGCACAAGAGTGCCCTTCTTTATCATGTCGCCCCACTTGCTGCCGAAGTCCACAAGTGTGGTGATATTCGGTTCCCACGGTTCGATGTCGTGCGGATACATCTCGAGTTGTTCTGTCTCATAGGCATACTCATCGGCAAGACCTGCAAAGGAATGCCCAAACTCATGCACCACCACAGGCTTAGTCCATTTATTGTGCGCCATGGCAAGGTTATAGGAGTTGAGGATGCCGCCACCGCCATATTTCTCCGTATTCACCAGCACGATGATATGTTCGTAGGGAGTGCCCGCCAGCCAGTCGTGCATATCCTTCAGATGCAGAGTGGTGAGATAGCGGTCACTATAGAAGGTGTCAAAATGCGAACTCAGAGCCGTACGTTTCCACTCGCCCTTCGACGGTATGCTCGTACCGCTGTCTACCGACGGCGACTTCACCGCCACAATATTAAACCGGTCCTTCATCGACTTGAACGGTTCGTGGGCAAAGATGGCATCGGTTGACTCCTGTGCGTCCTTGATGAAAGTGTCCATCTCGTCGGCCGTATATCCTTCGGCAAGGAAGGCTATGTGGATGCACCGCGTGGTGTCGGCAGCCTGCTGCAGAGTGACATAAGGCGTAGGATGCTCGCCCTTATGGTGTATGAGAATATCCGTGGGCACCACCTGATGAGTGAGCGAGGTGACCACCTGCCGACGGTTGTTGCGCAGGTCCACAGTCACGTCCACAGTATCCTTCGGCATAGGCACGAGGAACACATTCTCAAAACTGCGTGTCGCCGTCTTCGCTTCGGGTTCGGTGAGCCACTCCTGAAAGAGAGTGGAGAAGGAGTTGCGGTATATGACCTTACCCGTGCGGTGGTCCTTCACCGTGATTTGACCGTTGCCCTCCACAGGCAGTTCGCCTAGATGCTGGCGCTTGCCATACCATCGTGGCAACACATTGAGTTCATCCACTGCCACGCTCTGACTCTTCTCGTTGCCCGAGAAGATATAGTCTATACGCAATGTCTTGTCCTGAAAATACTCGTCAAAGGTCTGCGCCTTTGCCATGCAGAGCGACACTGCCAGCATCATCCCTGCCAAAAAGAATCTCTTCGTACTCATCCTTATATAGGCGTATTCTATAAAGGTGGGGTCTATAAATTCCCACCGCAAGTTATAATATAAACTTTTCTATTACCTGTGCCACACCGTCCTCCTCATTGCTGAGGGTCACATAGTCGGCGGCTTCCTTCACTTCGTCTTCGGCATTTGCCATAGCCACACCCAGTCCGGCATACTTTATCATACCGATGTCGTTGTAGCCGTCACCCACGGCGATTATCTCCTCGCGCGCTATACCGAGACTGCCTGCCAATTTGTCGATAGACTGCGACTTCTCTATGCCCAGAGGCACACACTCGAGGAAGAAGTTGGCAGAGCGATACACAGAGAGTTTTCCTTCCAACTTGTCCGCCAATCTCAACTCCAGTTGGTGCAGCGGTTCGGGTGATCCCACTATCAGACATTTGTTGATAGGAAACTCCACCTGCTGCTTGAAGTCAGTATATTCCACCACAGGCATCTTGTTGATGAACGCCTCATGCTGCACATACTCGTCATCAGCCTTTGTGGCTGCTATGCCGTCGCCCTGATAAGTGAGTATCTGCATACCTGCCGCCATAGCCTCGTCATGGAGCAGAGGAAGCAATGACGGAGAGAGTTCTTGGTTGAACACCGTATCGCCCGTCTTGCAGTCCACTATCTTACCACCGTTGTAAGCCAATATGTATCCTCCATACTCCGACAGTCGCAGTTGTTTCGCCAGCGGCACGATGCCATAAGTCGGTCTTCCCGATGCCAGCACCACGATGGTGCCTTTCTCCTGCGCCTTCATCATCGAGTCGAAGGTGTGCGGTGTTATCTCCTTCTTGCTGTTGGTCAGCGTACCGTCAAGGTCGAGCACCAACATGCGGTATTCCCTCTCTTTACCCATTATATATTATAATATATGTATATATGACAATTATTCACCCAACTTTCCTATATGCAGCGTAGGCACCTCCACACTTGTGCTGTCTGCATCGGCAGAGCGAGTCAGAGAGGATGGTTTGGAGTAGCCATAAGATGACCAACCGTAGTTATACGATCCCCAGCTTGCTGAATTGGTATTTCTCAGCGAAAATTGCAGTCGTTGACCGTCCTCTCCCTCTATCAGTCCAGAGAAATAGTTGCTGTTGATATTATAGTCATAGATGCGCACATAGTAGTCGTCCTCTATCATATAAATCGTTATCGTCTCGTTGTATACCTCCCAGCGGATGTGGTTAGCATGATAGTCCCAAAGAGAATTGTTATAATAGTCCACCCAGTAGCCCGTGCCTTTCGACATACTGAGGTCGGCATCAAACTCAATCTTCGTGTTGGATATAGGATAGTTTATGCCGCCATATCGCGTATACATATAGAGTTTCCCCTCCCAGCATCCGTCGAGGGTGAGTCCTATGAAGTCATCCGCTGTGCATGATGTGAGCGACATTGACCCTATGGCCATCATAACGATAGTAAGTAGTGTAAACAGTTTTTTCATAC
>CAVKNF010000084.1:0-10573 GCA_963657415.1 bacterium
GTATGGGGTGACGATTACAGCATCTGCTGCTGCGTGAGCGCCACTCAGACAGGTAAGGAGATGCAGTTCTTCGGCGCTCGCGCCAACCTCGCCAAGTGTCTCACCTATGCCATTAGCGGTGGTGTGGACTCAAAGACCCGCGAGCAGTGCGGCCCTGCCTACAGACCTATCACAGGCGATGTGCTTACCTATGACGAGTTTATGCCTCGCTTCATGGACATGATGAATTGGCTTGCAAAGATTTACGTAAAGACTCTTAATCTTATACATTACATGCACGACAAGTATTTCTATGAGGCTGCAGAGATGGCTCTCATCGATACCGACGTGCGCAGAACCTTTGCAACGGGTATAGCAGGATTCAGCCATGTGGTGGACTCTATCAGCGCTATCAAGTATGCCAAGGTTAACATCATCCGCGACGAGACTGGATTCCCTATCGATTTCAAGACTGAGGGTGACTTCCCACGCTATGGCAATGATGACGACCGTGCTGACGACATCGCAGTATGGTTGCTGAAGACATTTATGGACATGATACGCAAGCACCACACTTACCGTGACTCAGAGCCTACGACCAGTATCCTGACCATCACCTCAAATGTGGTTTACGGCAAGTATACTTCAGCTATGCCTGACGGCAGAAAGGCTGGCACACCGCTTGCTCCTGGTGCTAATCCTTCTTATGGAGCTGAGAAGAACGGTCTCCTGGCATCACTCAACTCTCTGGCTAAGTTGCCTTACGAGTATGCTTTGGACGGCATCTCCAACACTCAGACTATCAGTCCTAACACTCTCGGTCATGATGACGAGGAGCGTGCCAACACATTGGTAAACGTAATGGACGGATACTTCAATAAGGGTGCTCACCATCTGAATGTCAACGTATTCGGTGTAGACAAATTGAAGGATGCCATGGAACATCCAGAGAAGGAGGAATATCAGAACTTCACCATCCGTGTCAGCGGATACGCAGTGAAGTTTATTGACCTCACTCGCGAACAGCAGCTTGATGTGATTGCGCGTCAGGCACACGAGTCTCTTTAAGATATAAATACGAGAAGCGTCCTGGAGCCAATCTTTTGGCTTCAGGACGTTTTGCTTATAACCACATCATACACACATATGATAAAGGGAAACATTCATTCCATAGAAACCTTCGGATGCGTGGATGGTCCTGGCATCCGATTCGTGATATTCATGCAGGGATGCCACATGAGATGCCGCTATTGCCATAATCCCGACTCATGGTCGATGGACAAGAATCAGGAGATGTCGGCAGACGAACTGCTCGACAAGGCAGAGCGTTATAGGGAATATTGGGGAGCGGAAGGCGGAATAACAGTCAGCGGTGGCGAACCGCTATTGCAGATAGATTTCCTCATAGACCTGTTTGCGAAAGCGAAGTCGAGGGGTATCAATACTTGTCTTGACACGTCAGCCCAACCATTTAGCAAGGAAGGCAAGTGGTTTGAGAGATTTGAAGAACTGATGAAGTATACTGATACTATACTCTTAGATATCAAACATATAAGACCCGCAAACCATAAGCAACTGACGGGGTGGGGGAATGACAACATCCTTGACTGTGCGCGCTATCTGTCAGAGATTGACAAACCAGTGTGGATACGCCATGTGCTCGTTCCCGGCATTACAGATGATGACACATTCCTTAATGAACTGTCCGACTTCCTCTCCACTCTGAAGAATGTCAAGCGCATAGATGTGTTGCCTTATCACACTATGGGTAAATATAAATATGAGAATCTCGGTATCAAATATACGCTCGAAGATGTAGAACCCCCAACCGAGGAACGGGTGAAAGCGGCAAAGACGATATTGACCATCAAAGATGGGTCGGATGTGCATAATAATTAAAAACCAAATATAACATGAAGAAAATCTTAATTACATTGGCTCTTGTGCTGTCTACGCTGTGTGCAAGTGCAAAGGGCCAGAGCGTGCCTGTGTATGCTTGGGCTGGCTTTGGTGACAACACCACAGAGAAGACTCTTACTGCTGACTTCAAGGTCTGGAAGAAGCATGGTGTGACAGGTGTTTGCATCAATGCTGGTATGGATATTGACAAGATTCGTCTGGCATCAAAGGTGGCAAAGAAAGTGGGACTGGAATATCATGCATGGGTGCCCACGATGCTGCAGGGCGGCAAACCCAAGAGCTGGTACACGGTAAACCGTCTCGGGCAGTCTGCCTATGACGACCAGGCTTATGTGTCATATTACACTACTCTCGACCCTCGCAATGAGGATGTGAAGAAGTATCTCACAGAGAAGTTTGAGGAGATAGCTTCCATTCCCGAGGTAGACTATGTGCAGCTCGACTACATCCGTTATGCCGATGTCATCCTGGCTCGTGGCTTGTGGGATAAATACGGTCTCAACATGAATGGCGAGTATGCCAAGGCTGACTATTGCTATTGTGATGACTGCGTAGAGGCTTTCAAGAAGCAGAGCGGCATCGAAATCACCAAGGTGTGCGACCCTTCAAAGATTAAGGAGTGGGCGCAGTTTCGCTGTGATGCCGTGACCTCTCTGGTCAACCACATCTGCGATGCCGTGCATGCAAAAGGTAAGAAGATTAGTGCCGACGTGTTCCCTGGACCAAAGAGCTATGCCGAGTGGATGGTGCGCCAGCAATGGAACAATTGGAAACTCGATGCCGTCTTCCCGATGAACTACAACGACTTCTACATGGAACCTGCCGCTTGGGTGGGCAAAGTAACCAAGGAAGAGGCTGAGGCCGTGAAGGGCAGCAACACATTATTATATAGTGGCATCTTCATCTGCCACGACTGGCAGCACAAGGACAAGGTGGTGGATCCGGAGAACTCCGGTCTTCTTCCGTCAGAGATTGCCGAGGCTGTGGAGTCTTCCATGCAGGCAGGTGCCGACGGCATCAGCATCTTCACTCCCAACGACATGACCGACGAGCATTGGGCAGAGTTGGAGAAAGTGCTCAAGAAATTGGAGAAATAATACCGGCTTTAAAAGCCTTAGGAGGTACGGCGCCCTCGCCGTAGCACGCAAGCAGGAAAATATAATCTTAGAAAATCTACATGCGTGGTGCAGCGGGGGCGCCGTACCTCCTATGAAATGCGGCTATTCATAGGAGGCGAAGCGTCCTCGCTTTGCCAATTATAAGTGTATGTGTTGTAACATAAAAAAAGGTGCGATAATGATGCCGCACCTTCTTTATTAAAATAAAAATCTCGAACTTACTTCTCTTTGAGTGGATTCCATCCTTGGGCGAGGAGTTCAAACTCGCTGCCGTCGTTGGCAATTAGAGCCATACCCAATTCTTTGCGACAGATGTGACCGATGAGTTTCACTCCCTCTATGTCCTTCACCTTCTCGTGGTCGCCGATGGGCACAGTGAAGAGCAGTTCATAGTCCTCGCCACCATTGAGGGCGCAGGTTATGACATTCATGTTGAGTTCTTCAGCCATGAGTGCCGTCTGGTAGTCTATCGGGATATTCTTCTCATATATGCGGCATCCGCATCCGCTCTGTTCGCAGATGTGATGCAGTTCGCTCGACAATCCGTCGGAGATGTCTATCATGGATGTAGGACGTATGCCAGCCTCACGCAACTTCTCCACAATGTCGCCGCGCGCCTCTGACTGCAATTGGCGCTGAAGGAGATATTCCTTGCCAGCAAACTCTGGTTGGAAATACTTCAGACTGTCAAGAGCCTTTTGGTCTTTCTTCTTCCTTGCCTCGTCCACCTGCTGATAGTAGACGGTCTTCTCACGCTCCAGGAGTTGCAGTCCCATGTAGGCGGCACCAAGGTCGCCCGACACGCAGATGAGGTCTGTGTCCTTGGCTCCGTTTCTATATACAATGTCCTCCTTCTTTGCGTCACCGATGCAGGTGATGGAGATGGCCAGACCCGTATAGGAAGATGTGGTGTCGCCACCAACGATATCAACTCCCCATTTCTCACACGCCAGACGTAGACCGGAATAGAATTCCTCCATGTCCTCCACCTTGAAGCGCTTGCTCAGGGCTATGCTTACGACAAGTTGGCGCGGTGTGCCGTTCATGGCAAAGACGTCGGATATGTTGACCATGGCTGCCTTATAGCCGAGATGCTGCAAGTCTATGTAGGTGAGATCGAAGTGCACACCTTCCATCAGCATATCGGATGTCACGAGCACCTCAGTGTCGGGATAGTGCATCACGGCACAGTCGTCGCCGACAGACTTTACGGTTGACGGATGTAATGGTGGCAGATTCTTTGTCAGTCTGCTGATAAGGCCGAATTCGCCTATTTCGGAAATGTTCATGTGATTGTGTTGTTTTTATCGTTTGCGGGTATCACCGTTGGGGTGATAGTTCTTGCTTTTTATGTAGTTTAGCACCACAGTGCCAAAGTCATCTTGCTTGTCAAGCATAAACTCTATCTCTATCGGCAGGATGTAGAGATGCTCACGGATGTTGTCGGGCATGTTGTCGAGATGCGTCAGTCGGGCGGCATCTTTCTCTGTCGTGACAATTATTGACGGCTGTGGCAGTTCGACAAACCTACGACTCACCTTTTCCATGTCTGACTTGGAGAACTGGTGATGGTCGGCAAATGTCATCATGTCGATGCTCTTGAATGACTGCTCGGTGTCTGTGAGTATCTGTTTGGGCGACGCTATGCCAGTAAACAGCAGTACGTTCGTGTCCTTCGTTGCTTCGCCGATGCTTATCGTCGAACCGTCGAGGAATGAAACCAGCGATTTGTATTTTATGGATGTGAAATACAAGTGCTGATAGGGACGGAGGTCGAGAGTCTTCTGAAGCACACGATAGTCTATAGGCCTCAGTGTGTCGGGCACCTTTGTGATAATCACCATGTCGGCCCTTTCCTTTGCTCCTACGGGTTCACGCAGTCTGCCAGCCGGCAACAGGCAGTCGCTGGTGATTATCCTGTGATAGTCTACGAGCAGTATGTTGAGCCCTGGTTTCACATAGCGGTGCTGATAGGCGTCGTCGAGCAGGACGACCTCCACGTCATGTGTGCGCTTGTCTTTCTTCAGTCGCTTGATGCCATTGCGGCGTTTCTTGTCTACGGCAACATATATGTCGTGAAACTTACGCTTCATCTGATACGGTTCGTCGCCTATTCGCGGCATAGGAGTGTCATCTTCTGCTAATACGAATCCACAGCTCTTGCGCTTGTATCCGCGCGAGAGTACCGCCACCCGGTATTGGTCTTTAAGCAGTCTGACGAGATATTCCACGTGAGGAGTCTTGCCACATCCACCCACGGTGATGTTGCCTACGGATATTGTGGGGATGTCGAAATGAGTCTCACGCAACATGCCGATGTCAAACATCCAGTTGCGCAGAGACACCCCCATGCCATACAGCCAACTCAGCGGAGCCAGCCATTGGTTTATCTTTATCAAGTCTCCCTCCATATGAATATCTCGTCAGAGCCTTTCTTATCAATATATCTTCAGTGTGTAAGGCAAAGCAGCCTGTACAGGACACTGGTTCTGGATATTCTTCATGTATACGAATGGCAGATACCAGTCGCCAAGTTCGGTCTTTATCTTCTCATTGAGATAGTTTTCACTTGCCTCATTCATGCTGAGGAGTTTCTCTTTCCAGTCTTTCTCGGCAGGATATTCCTCTGTGTAGTAAGATTCAACCTTTGCCAACTGTGCTGCCTTCTTCACAGCATCATCCAGTCCGCCAAGCTGATCGACGAGTTTGATGCCAAGAGCATCCTTGCCAAGCCATACATGACCCTGGGCAACATTCTCGATAGACTCTGTACTCTGCTTTCTGCCGTCGGCTACACGCTTGCGGAATTGTGCATAACCACGGTTGATATAACCCTGCAGCAACTGCAACTCCTCTGCATCAAACGGACGGAGGAGGAAACCGTAGACAGTCTGTGCCATGTCAGCATGGCGGTTGGTGGTCACTCCGTCGAAGTGCAGGCTGAGCTTATCCTTAAGCAATTCGCTTGCCTCGGGCACTACGCCGAAAATGCCGATAGAACCAGTGAGGGTAGTTGGCTGTGCCACAATCCATGAAGCATTACAACTGATGTAGTAGCCGCCCGATGCAGCATAGTCACCCATTGACACTACCACAGGCTTGCGCTCCTTGAGTTTTGTTATCTGATGCCATATCTGCTCTGAAGCATAAGCCGAACCACCAGGAGAGTTGACACGAATTACGACAGCCTTCACGTCGTCGTCATTCATCAAGTCTTCCAGATCCTTGCTCATGTCCTTGCCGACAATCTGTCCTTCGCCCATGTTCATGATGCCCTGCAGAGGAGAGTCCACGATGGTGCCTTCAGCATAGTATACTGCTATCTCATCACCCTTCTTCTTTGATTCCTTGACATTGCGCATGTCAGCAACCGAGAGTTGTGAGATGGCCTCATCTTCATCTATCTTAAGCATCTTCTTTACCTCTGCCTTTATCTCGTCGTGATAGAGCAGGCCGTCAACGAGTTTCATAGACTTGAGGTCTTCTGGTGACATCATGGCTGTCACACGGTCTGCATAACTATTGAGTGAGTCTACACTGATGCCACGGCTCTTTGAGATGCTTGTGCAGATGTTGTTCCATATACCAGTCACCATAGCTGTGGTCTGCTCTCTGTTGGCATCGCTCATGTGGTCCTCAGAATACATCTCTGTGGCACTCTTGTATTTGCCCACCTTTATGATCTGATATTTGATGCCGACCTTGGCATAGAGGTCTTTCACATACATAGTCTGAGCTGCAATACCGTGCAGGTCAAGTTCACCGTCAGGGTTGAGGTAAATCTTGTCAGCCAATGAGGCAAGATAATATGAACCCTGTGTGTAGGCGTCGCCATAGGCAATGATCCACTTCTTAGATGTCTTGAAGTCTTCCAGCGCATTGCGAATCTCGAGAAGACTTGCAAGACCGGCCTGCATGACACCAGCCTCGATGTAAATACCCTTTATCTTGTCGTTGTCCTTAGCCTTCTTGATGGCAGAAAGGATGTCATTGAGTCCCATCTGATTAGCCTCGCCACCTGTGAGCTGACCTATGATGTCGTTAGAGGAGGTCTCAGAGATCACTCCATTGAGGTTGAGCGTCAGCACGCTGTTATCATCAACGCTCTTCGTTGATTCGCTTGACGCTACGATGCCCACAACGCTCATCAGTCCAAGAACGACCACGATGACGGTAGTGGCAATTGTTCCGACTATAGTAGCCAAAACATACTTTCCGAATTCTTTCATACTTTTAATCTCTCTGTTTGTTAATATCGTTAGAATGTGCAAATGTACTAAAACTTTTCTGATTACATTATATATATTAAGTAAAACTTGGATATTGTCTGTTCATTCTTTGCCAAATTGACGAAATTGTGTAAATTTGTACAGTGTATGACATAAACATCATTAATAATAAAAACGCACCTGTTACATGAAGAAGAACTTGCTTTCGGCCGTTGTCATGTCTTTCGTTCTGGCTATGCCTGCATTTGCCGACGGAGGACTGCTCCAGAAATATGCACAACGTCTGTCTATGCCTCGCCATTATGTGTGTTACCGCACCAATGAGAAGATAAAGATTGACGGCAAACTCAACGAGAAGTCGTGGGCAAAAGCTGCTGACACAGAGCCATTTGTGGATATCAGCGGCGAAGGTTTTCCGACACCCATCTACGACACGAAGGCGCGCATGATGTGGGATGACGACTATCTCTATGTATCTGCCGTCATGGAGGAGCCCAACATCGTGGCTAATCTGACACAGCGTGACACCATCATCTATAAGGACAATGATTTTGAGGTTTTTCTTGATCCTACGGGCGACGGACAGTGTTATTTCGAGATAGAGAACAATGCTCGTGGTGTGGTCTTCGACCTTATGCTGGACCGTGCTTATCGCTCAGGGGGCAACTTCTACATACAATGGGATTGTCCAGGACTGAAACTCGCCGTGCAGCATGACGGCACACTCAACAAACAGAATGACACTGACCGCTCATGGACTGTCGAGATGGCTATACCACACAAGGCCATCACACGCAATTTCTATAAACCTGTAGAAGGAGGTGACGTGTGGCGCCTTAACTTCTCGCGTGTGGAATGGTTGAAGAAGGGCGGACCTGAGGAAAACTGGGTGTGGACTCCCACAGGCGAAATAAATATGCACGCGCCCAATCAGTGGGGATTTCTGCAGTTCTCTGACAAGACGGTAGGTACTGACACGGACGAATTCCGTTGTCCTTACAATATGGAGGCTTATCATCTTCTTTGGGCTTTGTTTCATGCACAGACGGACCACAAGTCAAAGACTGGGACTTATAGCAGTTCGTTATCGGCTCTCGGACTTTCTGACAGCGACATAGCCACATTGCCAAAAGGCAGCAATATAGAGGTGGAAGCCATCACCGACCAGTTTACCGTCAGCATACTTGTCGGTGGCACAGGCAAGCGCTATGTTGTTGACCAGTATGGCAAGTTTGAAGTTAAGTGACGGTGGAAAATAAGTAACAAAGAGGTAATAAATGATTTTTATTACCTGCATATACCAAATAAATTATTTAATTTTGCAGTATTGTTATAGAAAAGAAAATACATAATCTATGAATACTAAAATCAAGCTCATACTGATGAACTTCCTGGAGTTCGCCGTATGGGGAGCCTATCTCACATCTATGGGAACCTACCTCTCACAGGCAGGTTTCGGGTCAATAATCGGATGGTTTTATGCCGTACAGGGCATCGTCTCCATCTTCATGCCAGCCCTTATGGGTATAGTGGCTGACAGGTGGATACCGGCACAGCGACTGCTCGGTCTCTGTCACCTTCTGGCAGGAGCATTTATGATAGGGGGTGGACTCTATGGTCATCTTGCAGATGCCAACATGGGACTACTCTTCGTGCTCTACACCCTCAGCGTGGCTTTCTATATGCCGACACTCGCACTGTCAAATAGTGTGGCATTCAATGCTCTCGTAAAGGGCGGACTTGACACTGTGAAGGACTTCCCTCCGATACGCGTATTCGGTACTGTAGGTTTCATCTGCACCATGTGGGCAGTAGACCTTCTCGGCTATCAGGCATCAAGCAACCAGTTTATTGTGAGCGGTGTCATCGGTATCGTTCTATCTCTCTATGCTCAGGTGCTTCCTGCTTGTCCGACGAGAAAGGCTCTTGTAGGAACAGGCGCGCAGCAGAAGACTGTCATTCAGGCGCTTGGTCTTGATGCATTCAAGTTATTCAAGAACTATCGCATGGCGGTATTCTTCATCTTCTCCATGCTTCTCGGTGTGAGCCTTCAGATTACCAATGGATATGCCAATCCATACATCACTTCATTCGGAAGCATAGCAGAATATGCCGACACTTTCGGTGCGCAGCATGCCAACATACTCATCTCCCTGAGTCAGATCAGCGAGACCTGCTGCATACTCCTCATACCATTCTTCCTGAAGAAATTCGGTATCAAGAACGTGATGATGATAGCCATGGTGGCATGGGTGCTACGCTTCGGACTCTTCGGTACGGGTGACCCTGGCGCAGGTTTGTGGATGTTCGTCTTGTCATGCATCGTCTATGGTGTGGCTTTCGACTTCTTCAATATCTCGGGAGCACTCTTCGTAGACCAGAATACCGACGAGGGCATACGTTCCTCGGCACAGGGACTCTTCATGATGATGACCAACGGACTTGGTGCTACCATAGGAACTCTCGCTGCACAGGCTATAGTAAATCATTTCGTCTATGACGCCGAGATATCCATGCAGTTGGAAGGCTGGCGCACCAGCTGGTTTATCTTTGCCGGCTATGCATTCGTAGTGCTCGTGCTCTTCATGTTTATCTTCAGGGCAAACCAGAAGAAATAGGATGAAAGAAGTAAGATATTTCCATGTGCCCAATGTGGCAGAGATGACCGAACTGCCACAAGAAGAAGCACAACATGCGGCAAAGGTGCTCAGACTCGTGCCTGGCGACGAGGTGTTTCTTATGGATGGAGTAGGGGCGTTTTATCGTGCCGAACTGACATTCGTATCGCAAAAGCATTGTCTTTACAACATACTTGAGACCCTTCCGCAGGAAAAGGCTTGGCATGGACATATACGTCTGGCAATAGCTCCAACGAAGAACATCGACCGCATAGAGTGGATGGTGGAGAAGAGTACCGAGATAGGCTTTGACGGAGTGATATTCCTCGACTGCAAGTTCTCTGAGCGTCGGCAGATACGCACCGACAGAATAGAGAAGATAGTAACCTCGGCAGCAAAGCAGAGTCGCAAGCCCTATTTCCCGATAGTAAATGGCATGACAAACTTCCGCAATTTTGTGGAGTCGTGCGACAGTAAATATAAGTATGTGTGCCATTGTTATAACGAGGTGGAGCGAAGTGACTTCTTTGATATGCTTAAAGATGTGCCACTCGATGCTGATATCACCGTGATGGTAGGTCCCGAGGGCGATTTCTCCATCGATGAGGTGCAATATGCCTTAGACCACGGTTTTCAGTCAGTCACCCTCGGTGACTTCCGTTTGCGCACAGAGACAGCAGGACTCGTAGCCATGACCATGGCACAGTTA
>CAVKNF010000085.1:0-10497 GCA_963657415.1 bacterium
TTATCTGATGAGTTGCAGCAACTCCTTGGCGCTGCGGGCACCGAGGACGGTGTTGAGCACATTGCCGTCCTTGTCGAGGATGAGCATGGTGGGATAGGCGTTGACCTTGTATTTCTTTGCCAACTCAGGACCTTCGCCCTTTTCCATATCCATCTTGATGCTGACGAAATGCTCATTGAAATAACCTCCCACCTCGGGCAGGATAAACACCTCATTTGACATCTTGCGGCAGGGCACGCACCACGACGTGTAGCAGTCCATGAATACGCGCTTGCCCTCAGCGGAGGCCTTTGCCAGAGCCTCGGCAAAGGTGCCGTCCATAAACTTGATGCCGTCGTGATTTTCCATGGAGATGACGATGTCCTTTATCTTGCGAGCCTGACTGCCTTCATATTTGTCGGCAGACTCTTTGAGATAGGCAAGGAGGTCGGCCTTGGAGGCTTCGTCGCAGTCGAGAGTCTTGAGCGACATGTCGACATAAAACTTTGACGCGCCCAACTGTCCTGCCTTCTGGCGCAGGTCGTCGAGGAGTTCATGGGTGGAAGCCGTGCCACGCAGTTGCGCCACACGATACAGTGCGTAGGTGGAGCATGAGTCGGGGAGCAGGGCTTTCTGCATACCGTTATAGAGAGTTACGAGTTGCATCTTGTCATACTTCTTGTCGCCCACGGCATATGCCAGCACGTCATAATAAAAGAGCGACTCCAATTGCTTGTCCACCTTCTCTGCTCCGACAGTCTTCACAAAGTCTGCCTTGTGGCTTACGAGATAGTCATAGCAGGGCGACTGGCGGTCTTTGATGGAAGAGCAGAATACGCCCCAGTTTTCCTTCATCGCATACTCCTTGGGTTTGAGCATCTTCATATACTCTTCCCCTACCTTCTTGAAATCATCCGTCTGCTTTGCCAGGCGCAGGGCTTCGAGATAGTTGGAGAGGTCTTTCTTGGAGTATTTGCCACTCTGATATATCTTTGTCGTGCCCGCCAGCGATGTCTTGGGACTGAGGCTCCTTGCCACCGACTCCTGAAATTCGGGCAGACGGCTGCCGCCCACCATGCGGAGGAGTATGTTGCCGTCGGAGTCTATGACAAGATAGTGGGCATATGACTTCACGCCATATTGCTCAGCCACCGACTCATTCTCCTTCAGGTCCATGTTGAGCCACAGGCAGACGAAGTGCTTGTCCATATAGTCACAGAATGAGGCATCAGAAAACACCTCCTTGTTCATGCCGTGGCAGGGGATGGCCCAGTCGGCAAAGAAGTTGATGAAGATGGGCTTCTTGGTCTGTCTTGAGAGCGAGAACGCCTCCTCCATGGAGTACACATACTTCATCTTCACGTCAGCCTTCACCACGTCGCCATAGACGCTATGCTCCAGTTGGGCGCAGGCTGGAATAGTTGCCGAAGCACTTGCCAGGAGTGTCAGCAGGCATATAAGTTGTCTTTTCATATCAGTCATTATTCTTTTATAGCATCCTTCACGCAGCGCACACTGTAGGTCACGTCCCTATAGCCAGTGGTCAGAGGGCTTGTGCCGCGCCACACCTTATTAGTATATATGGCCGACATGCGTATGATAGCCACGTCGACCGAATCCTTCTGCTTGTCCATGGTGGAGGTCCATAGATACCAGTTTTCGTCCTTTCCCATGTAGTTGTTGCCGTTGGCCTTTATTATATATGTGTTGCCACCGGCGCATTTGGCATCAAATCCGCTCGCGCCACCCTCATTGAGCAGAGTGGCAAGACCTTCGCCACGCCATGCCTCCATCTGGTCAGCCTCGCCGGCTGAGAGTCCGAGGGTGCGCTCCAGGGTGAGGAAATCATCATCCGAGGGCAGTCGCCAGCCGTCGGGCACGGCCTTGAGGGCAGCATCGTGGGAATAGAGAAAACCGTAGGTCTGCACATATCCGCCATTCTCAGCCTCAGCCTCAAGATAGTTGTCACGGCCTATCTTCACCGAGTCCTTGGCACCATCGAGGGCTATGAGCAGCACGTCATAATAGTCGGGATAATATGTCAGATACTCCATCACCTCGGCCTGTTTGTAACCATAGTCGAGCATGGAGACCATGGTGACGATATTCTGAGTGCCCGTAGCCACGGCGGTGGAATATTGCGGCCAACCATTGTATTGCGGGTCTTGCGCCACGGTGGTGGCAGTCTGTCGGAAGGTCTGGTCGTCCACCTCGGCACCCTCTACGTCGGCCTGAGCCTCATCCCATGTGTAGCATCCCGCGAGGCTGTTGCCAGGAATCATGTAGCGGAGGTTTTCCGTCATCCATATTTGGTTGCCTATGCGTATGCAGTGATAAGTGTTGCCGTCGCGCGCATCGGTGAAGTCGTCAGCCTGTGACACCACTGTGCTATCAAATGAGACAGCCTGAGTGGCGTCATCGCTGCAGGCAGCGGCGACATATCCCATGAGCATGGCGAAGGCGAGAGTCTTTATTGTAGTGTGATTCATAATCAGAGCGTTATTCCCAATTGGTTAGTGATAAAGTCACGGAGCAGATTATATTTCTGCATGACGAGGAGGCTGCGTCCGTAGCGGTTTTGGAATCCCTCGTCGCCGAGTGATAGTATGGCTTGGATGAAATAGTTGCGGTCTTCCTCGGCATCGGTAGGCGACAGCGCGCCCGTATTCTTGTTGCCGCGGATAAATCCGTAGTTGCCTATCTCCTGCACTATCGTGGCGCGCACCTTTTCAGCCTCTGTGCGGTCGGCCACGAGATTGCGGCTTGTGAGCAGGTCGCAGAGGTCGAGGCGGTGCACGGCGGTGCTGCCCTCCACGGCGTTGTAGGGTTCGCCATAGAAGAGAGTATTCGGCGAGACATTGGAGTTGAGTTCCTTATAGGCCAGTAGGGTGGAGCATCCGCCCATGTCGTCCCATGCCTGATAGTAATATTTCGAAGAGATCTCCTCAAACTGCGAACAGAGGTCGCGGTCGGCTTTCACCTTCTGCGTCACCATATCCTTGATGACCTCGGCGGCGGTAGTGGCTATCTCGCTGTCGCTGAGCGAGGTGACATTATAAAACACGAGGGTGCGAAATCCCGAGATGTATTTCTTCTCGGCGAGCGACGTAGTCTCCGGCTCGGTGGTGACATTGCCCGTCACCATGATGCTGAAGGGACGCATGCGCTTGCTGCACTGCTCGAGAAACTGTCGCACGAAATGTAGGGCCTTCATGCGGTCGGAGGCAGTAGTGAGATAGTCATACTTATACTCCACACTGTTGGAATAGGAGTCAAAGTCCCAGTTGAGGTCCACTGTCTCATACTGCTTGATGGGGTTGCCATAGAGGTCGGTGCCTATCTGTCGCACGGTGATGGTGTCATTGAAGAGCACGGGCACGCCATACTCCTTATATATGAGGTAGCGCTCATGCTGCACCTCGTCGGTGGCATCATCCTCGATGGCAAACTCATTGGTGAGGTCTACGCCTTCGCCCGAGAGATGCTCCTTGCCGCAGGAAGCGAGCATTGCCACGAGAGCAAAGGCTGTCACCAGAAAACTGTATATATTGTTTTTCTTCATGATGATGTAGCGATTGGTCATTTTGATTCAGAGTGGGAATTTGCAGTGTCCACCTCGAGTTCTTCGCGCTGGTCGCGCTCATTGTCGGTCATCGGCACCTTGTCAGCCTCGAGCACGGCACGCGGTATGGCAAAGGTCCATGACTTGTCGGTGGATTTCAGCAGATAGTAATGGGCACGCACGAAGACGCCGTTGTCGGTGTATTCATTAAACACATGTAGGATGTCGGTGCCTGCAGGATATTTCTCGCGCACAGCATAGCGGCGGAGGTCAAACCACCGCTGGCCTTCGAAACAGAGTTCCCTGCGGCGCTCGAGCATTATCTCGTCGGCGAGTTGCTGTCCCTCATAAGATGCGTCATGCCATCCGTCTATGCGCTGGCGGCGCAGAGTGTTGAGAGCCTCGTTGGCCTGCTGCTCCTTACCCTGCTGCATGGCAGAAGCCTCGGCATAGTTGAGATAAGCCTCAGCCTTGCGCATGGCGAGAGCATCGGAGATGTTGTTGAGTTTCACCTCGCGCTCATATTTCTTGAGGCTTATACTGTCGGAGCGGCTGTTCTTGCCGAAGAATGATGTCAGTCGGACGTCATCCTCTTCATAGAGGTCATAGAGTTGACGGGTGACGCAATATTCCGACGGATTGCCATAGACCGAGGCTGCAAGACTCGTGCTGCGGTTGGGCGCAAGGTTGTTGCCTCCCTGCGAGAAGATTATCTCGCTGTTGTCGGCAGTGAGCGCTGGAACATCTTCAGAGAAAGAGGCAAGACTGAGCAGCGAGAACTGCGTGTCGTCTATGACAGCCTTTGCCTTCTGCTCGGCACTGGCCCAGTCCTGCATGTAGAGGTATACACGGCTCAACAGGAGCGATGCAGCCTGCCAGGTGGCGCGGTGGAGAGTATTGCCCGACTTCTGCGGACTGGTCTTGAGCAACTCCTCTGCCTGCAGGAGGTCAGCGACAACCAGGTCGTAGATGTCCTTCACTGAAGCACGCTCAAACTGGGTGTCCTTGTCCTTGTCATACTCCACATAGTGGGTGAGTTTGAGAGGCACGCAGAGATCCGTGGCGCAAGTGGCGGGCACATAAGGTTTGCCGTAGAGATTGGCAAGGATGAAGTAAAACTGTCCGCGGAGGAAGTAGATCTCACCCTTCACACGAGTGTAGTCGGAGAGGTCACTGTCGGTGGTGTGAGGCACGTCTTCGAGTTCATTGAGCAGGATGTTGGCCACATTGATGCGGTGATAGAGGTCATTCCATGTGCCGTCGTCAGCACTGTAGGAGTCGCGCTCATAGTTGTAGCGCACATCCTGCTGCCAGGCGTAATAGCCAAACATGGCATTGACGACATAGGTGTAGGCATCATAACTGCCGAGTTTCTCGGTGGAGTTGACGCTGACGGTGTTGATGTCGTCGTCGAGGAGATTGAAGAAACCGCACGTGCCATTGTTCATGCCATATGACACCTCCGTGCTCTTCATATATGTTTCGCCAAGGAGCACCTCCTCTATGTCGGACACGCTCTGGGGCACTACCATGTCCTGAGAGTATTCGCTGAGGAAATTGCTGCAACTGCCGAGCGTGGCAGTGAGGAGGAGCGCGGCGAGGATATTATGTATTTTCATTGTGTCTTGAGTGTTAGTCGGTGTTAGAACGTCAGAGAGAGTTTCATCACATATGTGGGTCGTGTAGACAGCACTACGTCGGAAGAAAATCCGCTCTGGCTCGGGTCCTGACCATTGAGTTTGCTTGAGCAGACGGTAAACACATTGGTGGTGGAGAAGTCGATGGACGCATTTGTCAGCGGTGTGGAGCGGAGCATCGACGGTGGCAACTGATAGCGCAGGACGAGTTGCGAGAGTTTCAGGTAACTGCCCGACACCACACGTGCGTCAGACTGGTCAAACATGTCCCAATAGTTCGTAGCGAAAGCCTTAAATCCCTGTATGTCGGCAGAGGTGGAGTTGCTCCAGTGAGTCTTGTAACTCTGATAGAGAGGGTCGGAAGGACTGAGCAGGGCAGGATATATGGTGCGCTGCTCGTCGCCTGGCACTTGCCAGCGCTGGAGCATCTCCTTGCGCACGTTGGTCTCCGACGACACTCCGTCGATGATGTCGGAATAGAGCGCCAACTGACGTATCTTGTTGCCTATGCTGTAGGTGAAACTCGTGGTGAGCGAGAGTTGCTTCCATCGGATAGTACTATAGAGGGCGCCAGTGAACTTAGGGTCGCGGGTGCCGCTCTCCACGAGCACCATCTTGCATATCTCCTCGAGCGACTTGCCCTCGAGCAGATGACGGCGGTCGGAGTAGTCGTCAAACATCGGCATGCCGTTGGTAGGATTGAGTCCAAGGAACTTGTAGGAATAGAATGTGCCCACGCTCTTGCCGCCTATGATGGCAGTGCCGTTGAGATAGTCGTCGATGGTGTATTCATTGATGACATCGCTCTGCACCTGATTCTTCACATAGGAATAGTTGGTGGAGAGATACCATGTCCAGTCCTTGGTCTTGATGGGATAGCCGATGATGGAGAAACTGAATCCATAGTTGTGTATGTCGCCGCCATTCATGACATAGGAACTGACACCATTGACCCTCGACACAGGCACCGTGGTGAAGGCGTCGTGGGTGAGTTTGTTGTAGGCATCGACATTAAACACGAGTCTGCCTCCGAGGAAGGAGGCATCGATGCCGGCATTCCACTGGTCGGTCTGCTCCCAGCGGAGATTAGGGTTAGGGAAGGCATAGACGGTGGAGGTGTTGGCATTCCAATAAGTGTCCATGCTGCCTTGCTTTATCAAGAGGTTAGGAGTCTGTCCGTCGACCATGTTTCCCGTCTTGCCATATGACACGCGCAGACGAAGGTCGTCGACAAAGGTCACCTTTGGCATCAGCACCTCTTTGATATTAAACATGCCCGACACTGACCACACGGGGAGAAACTTCTCGTTGCTGCGGCTGCCAAACTGATTGGAGGCATCGAAGCGGCCGTTGGCATTGAGGGTGAAGTAACTGCCATAACTATAGGTGAGGGTGAGATAGCCGCTTATCTTGTTGGTGCGTGTGGCAGTGAGAGTGCGGTGATTGTCGGCAAGCCAGTCGGCATAGAGAGGGAAAGAGGCGATGTCGTCTGCAGTCATGGAGGATACATACTTCATGCCTCGGTCCTTGTAGTAGCCACGGGTGTTTTCAGAAAAACCGTTGTTGCGGTAAGTGTTGACCTCATAACCCAGATTGGCACTCAGCAGATGGTGGTGGAAAGACTGGTGATAGTTGGCCTGCAGACGTGCGGTGAAGTTCTCCGTGGTGCTGTTCTTCAGATTGAGCACACCGCCGTAAGGGAGTTCGCAGAGTCCTCCCGTGCCAGTTATAGGTGTTTCATCATACTCGCCGTTCTTGAGCGTAGCCACATAGTTGGTCTTTTCGCCAAACCATGTGTTGTTGGTGGTGGCGGTGCGCTGATAGGAAGCCGAGGCATCCACATCGAGCAGATTGCGATAATGCCACACGAGGTCGAGGGCGGCAATGAGCGAGTTGGAGTCATAAGTCTGCGAGGAGTTCTCCATCTCGTTGAGTATGTTGTAATTATATTTATAATAAGAGTTTGTCTTCTTGCCGAGGTTGTAGGCGTGCTTCTGATAATAATAGAGAGAGCCGTCAGCATTATAGCACGGCAGGGCGCGCGTGGTGTTGTAGGCATAGTTGAGCGGCGTTATCTCCGACGGCAGATAGTCTTTCTTCTGCACACTGCCGTTGAGACGCACGTTGGCCTGGAAGTCCTTGGTGAGGTTCACCTGCACGCTCATCGCCGCCGTGTAGCGCTTGCTGTTTTGTGTCTTCACCACGGCATCCTCGTCGGTATAGCCCAAGGAGGCATAGTAGCGGTTGTTGTCGCCACCGCCCGACACGCTGAGGGAGTGGGTCTGAGTGAGGGCATCACGGCTGAGCACCTTAAACCAGTCGGTGTTGACCGATTCATACTGGCGCACCTGCTCCTCAAACTGGTCGTAGTCGGTGTTGCCGTTGATATAGTTGTAATAGGCTCCCTCATATCCCACCATCGTCATGTTGGAAGGGAAGGCATAGTGCATGTCGACGAGATCCTTGCCAAACTGCACTCGCTCCTGAGAATTCATGAGGTTGATGTTGTTGTCGGTGTAGCGCGGACGTCGCACCAGTTTCAACTGTGTGGAATAGGTGATGTGAGGCGGTCCTGCCTTACCCTTCTTCGTAGTGACCACGATGACACCATTGGCGGCACGAGTGCCATAGAGAGCCGTGGCGGCAGCATCCTTGAGGATGTCCACGCGCTCGATGTCCTCGGGATTGATGCCCGAGATGGCATTGCCGATATAGTTGACATAGTCAGGGTCATTGAGTTGTTCGGTAGTCACGTCGACAGGGTCGGTCAACTGTACTCCATCAAGCACCCACAAAGGTTCGCGGTTGCCGATAAGAGTGGACGTACCGCGCACACGGATGCGTGCTGTCGCTCCCACCTCACCGGAGTTTTGGGCAAACATCATGTCGGGCACACGTCCGTTGAGGGCGTCAGTAAGCGATGTCATGCCCGGCTGCAGGATGTCATCCATCTTGAGCGAAGTCACAGCACTGGTGTTCTTGCGAGTATTGATATTACCGTAGCCAGTCACCACCACCTCCTCTATCTGGTTGCCGTCTTCGGCCATAACAATCTTCAGACGTTTGCCACGCCATGTCACCTCCTGGCGCTTCATGCCAAGATAGGACACTACGAGGCGGGCCTCCTTGAGAGTGTAGGGTAGTGAGAAGCGTCCGTCGATGTCGGTACTGGTGCCGTGGGTAGTGCCCTTCACCACCACGGAGACACCGGGCAGAGCCTCACCCATCTCATCGGTCACGGTGCCTTGGATTATCAGGTTAGCCTGTTGTGCGGTCTTGTCAGTCCTGACGGTGTCGGCAGGAAGCATGGGCGAGGAAGCCATAGCTGGCGACACTGCCGCAAGACCTATTGTCAACAATAATGTTGCCTTGTGTTTCATCTCTGTCATTAACGAGTAATTCGAAAGAAAGGGAGTGACTACAGCACACACCAAACGGATGTCGCTGTTGCCATTCCCTTTCGCTTATTGCTATCGGATATTATTTTCCGCCAAATACTTTCTTGCCATTCTTGATGACGATGCCCTTGTAAGCGGCGTTCACCTTCTGGCCTGATATATTATATAATGTGGCGTTGTCGGATGACTTGTCGGCATTGATGCCAGCGATGCTTGTTGCATCAAACACGTCAAGGACAACGAGTTGTGGAGTACCTGCATCAGACACGCCGTCGAAGATTGCTGTCACGGTGTAGGTCTTGTCGTTGTCAGCATAGTCTTCAATATTTCCTACCAAAGATGAGACATCGGTGATAATGTTGCCGTCAGCATCTGAAAGAGGGAATAGATCCTGTCCATAAGTGTCTTTTGCCGTGCCGATTTTCACACCTTCGATCTGCACGAGGTCTTCCTTGTGATTGAGGGCAAGGAGTTCCTTGACGGTAGTCTTTACCGGCACAGCCTCCTCATCGCTCTCTGTCACTGTGAGATTGTCGAATGTGGTGTAAGAGTTGCTTGCTACTGCCGGAGTGCCTGTGTAGTTTTTGTAATCCAGCACTATAGTGCCATTGATGACGCTGTTGTCCTTGTAGCCCTTACCAAAGAATGTGGCATCAAAGCGGATAGCGTAGTCACCCTCGCGAACATATGCGTAATAGCCATTGTAATAACTGTAAATCAACTTCGCATTGGTAAGAGTAAGCATGATGTTGCTCTCGTCGGAAGTGAGAGCGTTGAGGTCGGCGATGGTCTTGCTCACAAAACAGATGTACTTGTGTGAAGCCATCTCACTTGTCTTGCCGTCCTTCACTGCAATGGCATTGACGGTGGTGGTGGCATCGAGTGTCACCGTCACGGTGTTGGTGTTGTTGGTGAGTGACGAGGTGGTAGGCACTGTGCCGTCGGTGGTATAGTAAACGACGGTGCCCTCTTCGCCAGAGATTACTACATCTGTGGAACCCGCGAAGGTCTCACTGCCAGCAAAGACAGGAGCCTTGGGAGCATCAGTGTCTGCCACGCCACAGGTGACCTCGATGGATGTGACCTTCATCGGTGTGCCAGTATTGGTAGCCTGAAACTTTGTTGTGCTGCCTGTCCATGTGAGTGTGCTTCCGTCAGGATTGACGTCAGTGCCGTCGATGGTCATCTTCTGGGCATTGCCACTGCAATTGAAGACCACCTTAGTGATGGTCTCGCCGCTTGCCTCGATGGTGAATATATTGCCTTTCTTCACCTGAATATAGGCGGCGCTGGCACATGTGCCAAGCGAAGAGCCTGAGCCTTTTTCACATGTCAGGGTGATGCCGTCGATAGTGCCTGTGTAACTGTCATCAGTAGTGGTCCATGTGGTGGACGTGCTATTGGTGGTAAGATTCTTCACTTCTGCATTGGCGCTGAGAGTCAGTCCAAGAAACAAGCAAAGAGCAAGAGAGCGTAAAGTTTTATACATAAATCTTCCTCCTATAATATTGATATTTAGTTTAATTGTGACAAAGTTAACGAAAATTATCCATAATTATACACATTATCTATAATTATATGCATATCACCTTGCTTTTTGTCTTGTTGTGTCATGTCTGCCAACTTGTCATATGGCAGACATGTGTCAGAGGCTTGGCACTGACTTTGCAAAAGATGAGGTGTAGTCTTATGACTCGCAACTAACATTAATCAGATAATAAAAATAAAAAAACAAATACAACTATGGGAAAGATTATTGGTATCGACTTAGGTACAACAAATTCATGTGTGGCAGTATTCGAAGGTAATGAGCCAGTGGTAATCGCCAACAGCGAGGGCAAGCGCACCACTCCTTCAGTGGTAGGCTTCGTGGAAGGCGGCGAGCGCAAGGTGGGTGACCCTGCTAAGCGTCAGGCTATCA
>CAVKNF010000086.1:0-10281 GCA_963657415.1 bacterium
AGAAATCGGCTACTATCAGCACCGCCACACACATCAGCATCCATCTCAGGTCATAGAGCACCGCTATGGCTTCGCTTCCGAGCAGTGCCCATGTCAGACCTTGTGTTCCTACATTCGCTCCGTTTGTCATCCTTGTCGTTGTTCCTTATAAAAATATTTGATATTTATCCTATACCCCATATGGACCCTATGTTAAATCGCCACCCGAAAAATTATGAGTCTCAGTTCTATCCGTAAGCATATAATATACTCCGTTGCAATACCTCAGTCGCAAATGGTCTCCCGCATACATCTTGTAAGAAGCGACTGTCCCTGCCGATACGATGCTATGAGTATATGTATAAGTACTCAAGTCGAAATCATATCCATATGACACCTTCAAGTGCCTCGGTCGGAATAATGTCGTAGTGTTATTCGTGTCAGGCTGAATCGAAATATAATTAGTCAGACCGCTTCCACAGACTATTTCCAAGTCAAACATAACGGAGTCATTGGACATAAGGGAGATGATGTCCGTTTTTGATGGCAAGTAGAGTGTCAGGTATTTACTCGCATCCGTGACACTGTTGCTCTCAAACTGAAATTTGTGCGTCAACGAAAACCAAGTCTGTATAGTATCCGAGTACGCAGTTCCGATATACCCTCGTTCAAATAGCGCCTGCTTACCCTTGACGAACACATTGCCATATACATCCAGCGCTTTAGGACGATACCCCGACAAAGGCTCGTATCTCTCATACCCCGAAGGTATATCATGATGCAATTCCAGTGTCGTGCCGTCTTCCGATGTAAGTGAATAATAACCATTATAAGGCGTACCATAAGTACTGAGGCAACCTAATAACACCTTTTGCTTTTTGTTGGCAAAACGTATATACTGATTAGTTATGCCCAATCCTTCTGTAGTGTCACTATCCGTACCTACGCCTATTTTTCCCTGACTCAGCGTAAATCCGCCAATAGTTCCCGACGTAGCGTTCACCTCGCCCTCTATCTTCGCTCCCGTAGCCTCCAGCGTGCCGTCATACTTCACCTTAAACTTGGCGTCATTTGCCGTCTCGCCTCCCATCCACAGGGGATAGCCATTGGTCTCATCGTCCACGCCGCCGAAACTGCCCTGCACCTTGCTGTCGCTATTCACGATGTTTATCTGATTGGTCTGACTCAGGCGCATCACCGCTTTGTCCGCCACTATCAGCGAGGTGTAGATAGGGCGCATGTTGTTCATCTCAGTCCAGTAGTCCTCATTGCCCGGAGGGTTAACGCCTGAGTCGGATTTGTGGCTCAACTTGCACTGGTAAGCAGTAAAGTTGCCTGTCGCAGAGTCCGTCACGGTCACGATGTCGAGATACCTTGGCGATGTCTCCAAGTTTTCGTCATTGTGATATTCCGTGTCTTCCTGCCACTCGGTCACACGCATTATCATTCCTGCCACGCCGTTAGTGCCGTTCTTGGCGAAATAGCCCTTGCACTTGTAGTCGAAGGTATGCCCATTTGTAGTCCAGCAATACTCCGTGCGCTCCCATAGCCACTTATTCTCCGTCGCAGTATAGGTGGTAGCCCATCCACTCTCGGGGTAGTCCGTTCCACTATCACCGAGGGCATAGGCTGTATTCTTCGCGATAAAGTCTTCGGTACTTCCCATACACCTCACACCGGTGTAGGCTGTAGTGCCATCAGTGTAGGTGGTCTCTGTGCGAGTCCATACGTAGAAGTCTTTAGGCAGTTTCAGATTAGCAATAGTTTGAGTGCCCGCCACGTTCCATATAATTCCGGTAGGCTGCTCGGTGCTTGATGTCCATACAGTATACTTCACCACCTCCGACTTTATCCCGTTGCCCGTATCTCCTTTGTCGCCCCACACCGTAGGACCGTCCACGGCATACTCCGTAGTGATATTGCCGTTGCCGTCCACATATGTGGTCTTGGTGCATCGGAATAGGTAGGGCTTTTCTGTGCTATATCCTGCGCTGGAGAGCGCATACCATTCGCTGTCCCACTCGTTATCGCTTGGCACAGTGGGCACGCTGTTGCTTGCCAATGCCTTGAAGCGATAGTCCTGACTCTGTATGCCCCTTCCGTCCAATCCCTGAGCGCCCTCGCTGATGACATTGATATTATGGCGCTCTATCACGACATTGCCATAGTAGAGCAGGAAGGTAATAGTAGTGGCATCCCCGACCAATTTATCTACACGTCCTACTGATATGATAGTGTAATCCTCCTCCGTGCCGTTGTCATACTGCACCTTCGCCGTATATCCATCAGGCAGTCCCACACGTGTAGCCGTGCCATCAGCATTACGGCGGATAAGCGTACAACCCACTCTGTCGGGCGTGACATTGCCTTCCGCATCCTTCAGTATTGACGATGCCGTAGGCACAAGATCGTAGTCAATTCCATTCTGCCCCATACTGCCACCAAATTCTATCACCGATGTTGACGTGCCGTCACTCATCACCGTCACAGTCTTGTGCCACAGATAGGGCGCTGCTGACGTAGGCACGGGCGCTGTGTCACCCTCCGCCAGCAGCACCCATCGTGAGTCGTTCGCCGTAGGGATTGCACCCGTGGCTTCGCACAGATAGTAGTTGTCTATGCGAAGCACACTCGTCGATGCCCATCTGCAGGTAAAAGCCCCTTTGAATGTTCTTGCCATAAGCCTTACTTTCTTAGTTAGAGTCCCATCACCTCGTTTGCCACTTCCTTGGCGTGCTTGCGCCATGCCTGCATCTCATTCCACTCAGCCAAGTGCTCTTCGTCACTCTCATCGAGCAAGTGGTTGTTGATGATAGCCTGCATCACGTCCCTCGGATATGCCTCGGTCACGATAGCGTCAATCACTTTGTCCCTCGTCACTGGCTGGCTCACTCTCACTGTATAGCCTTCCCACACCGTGCGCTCCTCGGATGCCTTAGCGTCGTCTGAAGCATTAGTGTCAGTCACGGTCTTTTCCTCCACGTCAAAGTTGATGCGTGCCACAGCGCCCTCATAGTTCACCAATGAGGGCTTCACGGAATAAACAGTCTTTCTCATTTCCATATCCAATTATTAATTATACATTATTAATTATACATTATAGATTACTCAATCCCATAGTCAGGCAGTCCCGATGTGTTTCTTCTTACAAGCGTGCCCTTGAATGGGAAGCAGTCGTTATCTTTCAGATAGCCTATAACCTGCAATAGCCGTTGGTTGCAAGTAAAGAACTTCATCTTCATGCCGTGTTCCTCCACTTGTATGACCGCCGAAGGTTTGCCAAATTGTGACCTCACCTCCATCTCTGCATCGGTAAATGTCACCTCTCTGCCCACAAGCATCGATGCCGACACTCTCGTTCCTTCCAGCATCCGCTTGCCGTCGGCATCTCTGTTGTCAAATTTCGGGACTCTCAGTTCTTTGAATGATTTCATCTGCATCACCTTTCTCCACAAGCTCATCCCGTCACAATGCATCAGCCAACCTTTATAAGCATTCGCCACCTCATACCGTCTCCGTGGGTCTTTCAGTCGCTTCATCTTTCGCCTGAATTTCTTCTTCATCTTCTTCCTGAGTAGGGTGTGATTGAAGAAGAACTTATATCCCACGAAGTCCAGACAGTGCCTTTCGTCTATTATCTGCACTCCTATGCCGTCATGCAGTGGCTGGCGCATCACATTCTCCGCATAGTCCTTGATGTAGACCACTGCCCTCCACACCTCTCGCTTGTCCTCGCTCATCACCACGATGTCGTCGCAGTAGATTTCCACTCTCACCTCGTAGCGAGCCATCACCTCTCGACATAACCAACTCAGGTAAAAGTTTGCGAAGGGCTGCACAGGATAGAGTCCAATGCCTAAGCCTTCCTCACACGCAGTGAAGAGTTCCTTCATTAGATAGCGGATACCTTTGTTGCCGAAAGTCCTGCAGGCGCACTCATAGATGCGCTCTTGGTCTATCTTGTGGTAGAATTTCACAAAGTCCAGTTTGGCGTAGTATATGCGCCCTGCACTCTTGTGTTCGTCTATCCATCTCGCAGTCCTTCGCATGGCGTAGTGTATGCCCTTGCCCTTCACGCTCGCCGATGAGTCCACGTATAGGCTCTTGTCCAGCGTCGGCATTATCACCTGCATCAGGGCGTGCTGTTCGATGTGGTCGGGATAAAACGGCAACTTGTGCAGTAGCCTCTCCTTTCCACACGGGCATCGCCTTATGCACTCGTGCCCCTCCGAGGTGTGGAATGTGCCTTCCTTCAGTTCCCTTTGCAGTCTGTCAATGTTGCCCTCGGCATCTTGGTCGAATAGTCGCACTCCCTTGTGCTTGTTCTTTCCCTTTCGTGCCGTCTTGCTCGCCAGCATCAGATTGTCACGGTCATAAACTTGTTCTATTCTTAATTTTCTGTTCTTTCCTCTCTTTAGTGCCTTGCGCTTCCACGCCAGCATCTTCTTCTCCGACGAGCCTTCTACACTCATTGACTCATGGGCTTTCGGTATAGTCCTACAACTGACTTGCTTACTTGCGCACGGGGACTCTATTGCCATAATCTCATTCTTATCGCTCATACCCTACGTCTCTTATCTTTGCTTCAAAAGCGGAAAATCTTTCCATATTTCCATATTTCAATATTTCCATCTTCCAAAGTCTGGCTCAACCGTGTGCCGTTATCCCCATCTCCGAGTGCAAGACCCGTTCCAATGGGCGACAGTGATTATTTGTCTTTATAGTGCATAATTTCAAGCGAGAGCCGATGTTCGTCCTCGAGTTCGAGAAACCGTTATTCGAGTTCGCGTACGAAACGCCGCACGAAGCGCCGTTATTCGCGTTACCACCAACGTTCAGCAACTCCACGGTATGTCGCCATTTTCTTATTATTGTGAGTAAGAAGATATCGTCTTCAAATTAATATTATTATTTCACTCTCTCAAGACCTCAATATCTCAATCTTTCAATCTTTCAATCTTTCAATCTTTCAATCTTAAAAGCTGACCCGCCTATGGCTTACGCCATGGCGGTCAGCTCCGAGCCGTTAACGATTTCCGTGTCGCCGTAGAAGGCCAAGCGAGAGCCGATGTCCGCCCACGAGATCGAGAAACCGTTACTCGAGATCGCGGACGAAACGCCGCACGAAGCGCCGTTAATCGCGTTACCACCAACGGACAGCAACTCTCCACCAGTGGAAGCCCAATAGCCGTCACAGTAGTAAGAACTTGTGTTGCCTCCCACTGCCTGCGGTATCATGTCCCAGTATTCACCTAACTCCATCGCCGTAGGGCAAGCACCTGATGCCGATGTCACTTGACAAGTAAACGTCCTTCCCGATGCAGTGTTGCTCACTTGGTTACCACTGTATACCGTCGCCGTGCGCACGCTTGTCGAGGAGTCATAACTGAAGCGGATGCCCGGACGAAATTCCCACAACTTGCCCCACAAGCCCTCGAAGCCAAAGAGTTTCACTTCATACTGGTTGCCCACGGTAGAGTCGTTATATAGCACGCTTCCGCTTCCGTCACCCAGCGTGCGAGTCAGACCCATGCTGACATTTCTCCATGCTTCCCACGATGATGTCTGACCGCCAGCGCCTATCACCGTCTGCGAGTTGAGATTGCCATACTTCGCCTGATAGACGGCGTTAATCAAGCAGTGGAACTGATAGTTAGCCAGTCCCCACTCAGTACCACGGTTTTGGGCCTTCGCCCAAAACGTGCTCATATTCATGCTATGCGATGGTGACACGTCAGGACGTGAGTGCCCCACGTTGTTGCTGTCTACATACATCTCGTATGCTCCCACCCATTCAGGGCTATCAAAGGAGTGACCGCCCGAGATGGGGTTCAAGCCACCAAACTGCATCGTCTTGCCTGATGCCTTGAAGTGGCACTTAGGCACTCTCACCATAGTCTCATACTTGCTTGCGTCGTCCACCGCCGTGCCGTCGGCAAAGTAGTTCCAGTCCGTGGGATGCAGTTTCGCCGCATACGTCTTGCCGTTCACGGTCTTCATCATGTAGCCGCCCATGGACGCTATATACTGCTTCACCACCACCGAGTCCTGTATCTCAAATACTGGGTTGCTCGATTGCTCCAGCGTAAACTCGGGATAAAACAACTGGTCTGCTATCTTTGAGCCAAGTTTCTCCACAGGAATGCGCTTAAGGCTTCCACCTGACACCGCCAGCAGCGTGTCTGAATTGTTCATGCTCGAGGCAGTAGCCGCCTCCGTAATCTTCTTAAATGCCATAATCCTAATATTTTAATATTTCAATATTTCCATCTTTCAATATTTCCATCTTAGATAGTGACCGCCACTTCCACCGCCACATCGGAATAGTAGTCCTTGCCTGAGTCTGATGTGTCAGGCTGACATTTCGCCATCCCTGCCGTCAGCGTCACCGTAGCGCCAGTGCCAGTGCCCGTCTGCACGTTCAGGGCGTTGTATACCGTCCATGCCCATGTCATAGCGCCACTATAAGCCACACCGTTCTGCTTCAGCGAGAGGGTATACACGGCATTGTTGCTGTTAGAGATAGCGTCAGGACTCGTGCCCGTAGGGTCGGCGCTTATCTGCCACACATCGCCATCGTCCACCACACGCTGAGCGTCCACAGCCTTCACCACATAGTTGTCACCTTCCTTGTGCAGGAGTTTCACGCTATACACGCTACTGCCCTCCACATCGCTTCTCGTCACCTCCAGCGTCTTGCCCGACTGACCACTGATGAGGACAAAGTCCTTATACCACTCCAGTTTCCACGAAGCCTTAAACTCATCGTCCGATATGGTGTTAGTGCCGTATAGGTATGTCGCCGTCAGCGTCGTGCTCTGCGTCTCTGAGTTAAGCGTGGAGCATGGTGTAGTGATGTTGATGCTGTAGGAGTTGTTGCCCGCCTGCTGTATCAAGACATCCTCCGTGCCCGTCACCGTGTCAGTGATGTTGTTGGTGATGTATGTCAGCGTGTAGTCTATCTGCTGATTGCTTATCACCGATTTGCTCGCTGCGTTGTCCACAAACCTCAGATACGCATATCCGCCGCTGGTCTTCTTCGCAAACATTCCATCGGTCGACAAGTTCCATCCCTTGTAAGTGCCCGATGTCTCAGCGCTTGCGTTAAATGTCAGCGTCACTCCCTTGTAAGTCCACTTCACATCGGTCATCGTCACGCTGTTGCCCATAGCGCTCTTTACACTTGTCTTCAGGCATGGCTGTTCGGTTGGTGTCGCCTTCCAGTCCACCGACAGAGTGGAAGTCTGTGGGTCTACTACCTGAAAGAGCGCAGCGCCACTCTCAGCGCCGTTAGCGTCAAACTTCACCACGTTTTTAGTCACATATATCTGGTCACCCGTTCTTATAAAGCGCACGGTGAAAGCGCCCTTCACTTGACTGCTCATAGTATTTTAATCTTTCAATATGTTATCTAATTTTTATATTTCTCATCCCCTCCCTCAGGAGGGGCAGGGGTGGGGTCTTAATTCCCGTCTTTCCATTCCGTCTTGAATTCCTCCAGCGTCATAAGCGTTCCTCCTAACTTCTTCGCCGCCACCTCAGGGTCAGCGTCAATCTTCAGGAGTTCATTCTCGTTCACCGCCATCAGCGTGCCCTTCTTGTTCACCTGATGCCACTTCGCCACCAGTCCCTCCTTGCTAGCATTCTCCATCTTCGCAATAGTATATCTCATAACAGTATCCGTATTAATGTTTACATTTCTCATCCCCCTCCCTCGGGAGGGGCAGGGGGAGGGGTCTCTAATATATGAGCACGTTTCCGCTCTCATCCGTCAGCACCTCACTCTCATCCTCCGATGTCAGCAGGGCGCACGCACCGCGCTCCTCGATGTCCATAGCCACGTCCACCCATGAGGTGTCTCTATCCAGTCCCATGCCCATCGACTCCACTGTGCAACTCATCGTTGCGCCCGTCTGGCGGTCTATGCGCTTGGCATATTCATAGGCGCTCGTCGTAGCGTTCCATGTGCGAGCCTGAGTCCACCACTGTATATCGTAGTATAGTTCGGGCCAACTGATGTGCTGGTCTGCCGTAGCGAAGATGCCGTTATTATAGTAATACTCTTGCCCCACGGCGATGTCCGTGCCCCTTGCCACGTCATATTGTGTCAGCACGCTCATCGCTCGTCTCAGACTTATGCCCACGCTCGTCAGCACTCTGCTGTCCTGCACAAACTGCACCTCATATTCCGCCTTCTCCACCACTCTCATGTCGAAGGTGATGCTTGGAAAGCCTATGCTCACCACTTCGGGAGTACTTGCATCGCCTGCCGAGACTACTTGCTCAGTGCCACGCGTCACCATGCGCATCGTCACGCCATCGGGCAGACTTGTCAGCGTCTCTGTGCCCTTGGTTAGCGTCACCGTCACCGTGCGCTCATAGCATTTGCCATCCTTGTAGTTGGCGCTTTGCCCTGCCGTAGCCTGGCCGTTTGCCACAAGGTATTCATAGAGTAGCAGATTGTCCTTCAGTGGGTCGTAGGTCAATTCCTCGCAGTCCACCGAGCAACTCCACTTGTTCTCTCCCTTGTCGGTAGTGGTAAGCACCATGCCGTCTGCCGACACCACATAGTTAGTGCCCGTGCGGAAATCGTTAAACACTCCCTCATATTTCAGCGCCGCCGACTCATCAGGCGAGAGGTTCTTCATTATCTTCAGACTGCCATTGTCCGCCGTTGCGTCCTTGATGATGCTGTAGTCTGTGCCCTCCTTCCATGCCGTCGCTATCGCCACACCGTTCACCGTCCATGAGTGCTTGTCGCTCGCAAGGTTGCGGTTGTTCACTCCCGATGTGTATACGCCGTCGGGGTCGTTGACCGTCACCTCAGGGCGTATTATCGTCGGGCTCACACTTCGGTCAGGTTCATATTCGTTTATCAACGAGTTTGCCGTCTGCGCAGCAGGCGAGTCAGGAGTCATGCACGCCAAGTGGCATGTCAGCATCAGTGGCGAGAAATCTATCCTCGTGTGCTTCCTCTCCGAGTTGTATGTCCTTGTCTTCGTTGCCATAGTATCAATATTTTAATCTTTCAATATTTCCATCTTTCCATATTTCCATCTTTCAATATTTCATCGCCGTCGCTATCGTCTCCTTTCCGTCCGTAGCAGTCACATAGAATAGCGTGCTTACTCCCGAGTGATAGTCACTGATGTGCAGGTCGTCGAAACTAATCTCAAACTCCGCTCCGCAATTCAGGTGCTTCGCCTCTGCATTCCACACAGCGTCCGCCGCCGTGTCGCCAGTGTCACGCTCCACCTTAAATGTATATTCCGATGTGTGGTCGCCCATATATCCGTCCACCACCTGCACTGTCACCGTCTCAGTTTCGCCCACTGCCATATATCCGCTTAGGCTTTGGTCTATCACCATCTTGCGAGCCTTGTCCTCAAACTGCTTGATAGCGCCGCTCATATAGATGTTGTTCAGATAGGCTGAATAACCCGTCATCTTCAAACCGAATACGCTCAGATTGCTCAGGTCGCCAAATTGCGCCGCTATCATGCTCGACGTAAACTCCCAGTTGTTCACGTCCCTCAGGTAGCGCTCATATGTCAGCGTCGAGTATCGGCTTGACTGCCTTGTGGTATCAGAAAAGTTACCATAGCACACGAAATGCATCGCCTCGTGCGGATGGTGCTGATTGCTCCAAGTGTCGCTCACTGGTCGGAGCATATAGCGGAAACGGCTGTTTGTCCCCGTCTCCAGTATTTCGGTTATGCGGAAATAGCAAGTGTAGAAGCCAGCAAACTTAAAGTTGCCTATGCCGTCATCATAATCCTCCGAGTCGTTGTCAGATGTCGTCATCCCCTCGTGCCATATGCCTTGGCAGATGTCGTCCAGCGCTATCTTGCCCATCTCACCGTCTTCTAAGTGCAGGGTAATGATGCCCGTCGTGTCGCTCTCCTTCGTCACGCTCTCTATGATGCCTGCGCCCGCCGCTCTCCAGCGGTTGCCCACCTGTATGCTCACACGGTTGTATCTTAGTTCGGGCACTTCCAGAAACTCCCTTATCGCCAGACTCTGCATCTCTCCAGCGCCACTGCTCGTGATGCGTGCGCCAGTGCCTCCCACCAGTCCTGAGTTAAACTCCCCAAAGGTAGTATCACCTTTTATAGCCGTGTCACCCGTGATAGAAGCCTTGCCCGATATAGTAGTATCTCCCGTGATGTCAGCGCCATTCTTCACGCTCACACCATCCTCCATAGTGATGTGCCCCTTCGCCGTGTCTGCCACGTCCTTCCTTAAGAACTTGTCATACACTGGACTCCCGTCCGCTATGTCCCCCGCCGTGTCAGCATAGCC
>CAVKNF010000087.1:0-10240 GCA_963657415.1 bacterium
TTCCACTACTATCACCTTAAACTTTTCCATAGTTGTATCTCTATTTTATTATAAATCGAGTGTTATCTTATTATACATTATTATATATATATACGTCAGTCCGTCTTCTCTCGTCTTTGCCTGTATGCCGCATCCGCGCTTGCCTGTCGTCTCGCCTATTTCCCTCACTATCTGCCTGATGAGCAGACATGACAGTTGGCTTGTCAATGGAGTGAAGAGGTTGGCAGCCTTAGTTTCGTCCAGGTGTAGATTGTTATATTGCAGTGTGTAGCAGTCGTAGGTCTTGTCTACGGCTTGTCTGCTGACGGTAGGCATGGTGCCGTCGGAGAGTTTCATGAGAAGACTCTTCAAGTAACCGGTCAACTTGCTGTTGACTTTCAGACTTGCAGATATTTGCGCCTGCGCCTGTGCGCTCAGTATGGTGTAGAGTTCCTTATAATAGGATGTGATTTCCCGCAGAGCCTCGATGTCCACGGGTTGCGTTTCCACTATCTGTTTTATGCGTGAGGGATAATACATCGTCTCGTGCTTCAGGGCGGAGAAGCAGTTGTCAAGCACGCTGTTGTGTATGTAGATTCGTTGTGCTTCATATCTGAGTCGCTTGAGTTCGTCGGCAGCCAGTTCGATGTTTATGGCATCGCTTTTCTGTTTCTCGATATTCTTCTCCAGCGCTATGCATATCTCCTTCACGACGGCATCGAGAACTATCGTTTGCTTCGTCTGCCTATTGTTTTCGCCTTTCGACTTTGTCCAGATGGCTTCTATCCTGCGCTTCTTCTCGCTGTCATCCGTATCTTCAAACAGGATGCCGTTGATACGGTTCACCTTGTCCACCGTCAGCCGGTAATACACCACATATCTATAATAGAGGATGTAATAGGCAGGGATTATGCTGACGAAGATCAGCGACAAGATTATCAGAGCCACATTCTTCGCGTCGCGTGATGTCTTTGTCTGCTTTACATATTTCTCCAGGCTGTGGTCAGCGCCACACTCTTTATAGAGGAGCGTGAAGATGCTATTGTTGTAGTTGTAGATATCCCATTCGTGCAAGGCCAATGCAGCCACGGCAGCCTCGTTTCTCATATCGAGGATGATGTCATATCTCATCGTTAGGGAGTCGGCGAACCATCGCAGTTCGGCGGCATTGTCGGAAGATGTCCCCACGAGTTTCAGAGTGTCCTTGCCATTGTAGGTAAGTTCGCGGTAGCGCTCGTTGAGATAGTGGCATGTTGTCTGGGAGTAGTCAAGCGCCTGTCGGTAGTTGCCCTGCAGATTGCTGAAGTATACGCTGTCGGCATACATCCTTATCTTGTTCTCCGTGGCAGACAACTTTCTTGCATCGGCAGGGGTGGAGAATAGGGTAGACAGAGAGAACAAGAGCAGGCAAAGGAGTGAGCGCAGTTTGCCGTAAGGGAGTCGGAAGTGAAAAGAGGATCCCTTGCCCTTCTCGCTTTCAGCAGAAATGTTGCAGGCGGCGAACAGGCGGCTCACCTTCTTGTATTTCTCTATTATACCCTTGCAGTTCATCAGTCCAAAACCGTGTTGCGACTTTGTCAGCGACGGTTGGCGGCTGAAGAGAGTTTCAAGTTGTTCGCGGTCCATTCCTTCGCCATTGTCCTCGACGGATATCTCCACGTAGTAGTCGCTCTTGTCGGCATATATCCTCACCTTGCCGCCATCGTGCGAAGCCTTGCGCGCGTTGTCGGCAATGGTGTTTATCATGAATAGCGTCAGAGTCTTGTCTGCTCTTACCACGGCATCTGTACTTTCGACTTCCAGCGCGACGTTTCTCATCTTGAATGCCTGGTTGCCGCCTTTCACTATGTCAAACAGTTCCTGCAGAGGAAAACTCTCTATGTGAAGACTCAGTTCACCCTTACGCAACTGTATCCAGTTGGTCAGCACCTCGTTATATTCATTTATCTTGTTTGACAGTTCGGCGATGTAGACATACCGTTTCGCCTTCGTAGTCTCGTCCTCATTCCTATGTTTCAGACAATTTATCTCCGCCAGCATGCGGTCTATGAAAGGAGTGATGCTGTTGACAAGCGCCATCTTTGCCCTTTGTTCGATGTTCTTGTCAAGATTCTGTTCGAGGATATATTCTGCCGACTCCTGTTCTTCGATGATGTCCTGACGTTGTCTTTCCGCAGCCTCAGTGTTGATAGTCTGCTGTTCCCTCCATTCCGTCAGAGGCTGGAGGAGCAGTTCCGAGGTGTATGCCTTCTCCTTACTTTTTCGTTTTTGGCTGAATATCACCAATAAGGCTATAAGCATCAGTATGCCGCTCATGGCGCCGCCTATGGCCAGATTGAGTTGCAGCAAGTCCTTGTCTGCCTGTTCGGCTCTTGCTTCCAGTTCCCTGTCCTGGCGAATGTTCTCCTGGGTGTCAAGATAGAGATTGCGGTAGTAGTCGGAGTTTTGTTTCTCGTTGAGAGCGGAGTGATTTATCGACAACTTCTCATATAAGCTCGACTTTATTGATGGCGACTGGTTGATGAGTGTGTCTCTCTCCAAGGCTTCGTTGAGGCAGTCTATGGCAAACACATAGTCGCCATTAAGTAACTGGCAGTCAGAGAGTGTGCGCAGAGCTCCTGCTATCTGATATGTGTCGCCATAGGCGATGAAGTCGTCGAGAGAACGCAGGGCGAGTTCCGTGGCAATGTTTTCGTGGTCTACGTTTTCCAATTCTAAGATTTTCATAGCCACGGGATTTCCTTCTATGAGACTGTCGCGCAGACTCTCGTTCTGCATATGTTCGCTCAAAGCCTGCAGGGCATTCGCTTGCCAGAAGATGTAGTTGCCGTGTTGTGCCATGAGATAGCATCGTATGAGGTAGTCAAACTCCTTTTGGCTACGCTCCAAGGCCGTGCCTTTGAGGAAATACTCGCCCGAACCGACATTATAGAAATAGTTGAGCAGTTGTGCCGTATCCTTCTGTGTGGCATCGTCTTCACGCAGTTCGCTTAGTACCTTAGCCGACTTGTACACCTGTCCTACATAATATAGATACGTGGACATCACAATCTTTATCTCAGACTCAGCATAGTTGACCCTCAGAGTCTGGCGCTCGGAAAGCGTCTGTCGGTCCACGTCAATCCTCTTGAGGTTGCGTGTGGCATTCCAGTAGTAGTCATAAAACTCCTTGTTTCTTGACTCCCTTTGGCATAGGCGCATCATCTGCGTATTCGCCACAAGTTGCTCTATCTGATTGTCGGTATGTGAAAGGATGCCCTTCAGTTTCTCCTCCGCTTGACGGTAGTGCATCCTCATGATGTCCACGAAGGCAAGATTGTTGACAGCCTCGTAGTGCCCGGCGTCATAATGGGTGCTGGCAGCAAGAGCCTTGTCGGCATAGGCGGTGGTGGAGTCGAGTGAGATGTAGTGATAGTGGTATGCCTTGTCGTTGAGACGGTCAGCTTCATGGTGGTTTTCATCATGGTCGCAGGCAACCATAATGGACAATACTGCAAATGTCAGCAGCAATCGGCATAGCGACATGAAACTGTTTCTCGTTGGCAAACACATAACACAAAGTTATGTAATTTTTCCTGCAGAGGAAAGGAAAAGGATGGAAAAAGGCTCAAGGAGTGTGCTTTTTATCAAAGAACTTTGTTCGTACGGATAAGATTCATTAACTTTGTGAATTGTATAAGATATTTGTGAATTGTATTAAGATAACAATCAAGAAGGGTAAAGGTGGAAATTTTGTAAAACCCACCATAAGGTAAAAAAGATACTGATGGCAGAGAAAGTCAGGATAAAGGATATCGCAGAAAGGGCAGGTGTGTCGGTAGGCACCGTAGACAGAGTGCTCCACAACAGACCGAATGTGTCGCCCAAGGCATTGGAGAAAATCAACAAGGTGCTCGAGGAACTCAATTACAAGCCCAATGTTTTTGCAAGTGCGTTGGCATACAACAAGTCTTACACATTTGTGCTCTTCATCCCCGCCCACAGTTCCGAAGCCTATTGGCAGGAGATAGAGGAGGGCGCACGCAAGGCTGAAGAGGTGCATGCCGATTTTAATATCGACATCAAACTGGTGCATTACGAGCGTCTTGGTGATGAAGACTTTGATGCAAAGGCACGCGAATGCCTGACATATAATCCCGATGGTGTGGTCATCGTGCCTGCTGGACTTGACATCACGCGCCGCTTCACAGACCATCTCCATGAAGTGGGCATACCCTTCGTCATGCTCGACTCCTATATGCCCGACCTCCGTCCGCTTGCATTCTTCGGACAGGACTCCTTTGCCAGTGGATATTTCGCGGCAAAGATGCTCATGCTCATAGCCAGTACGGAGAAGCAGATAATGCTGATGAAGCGCACCCGCAATGGAGTTCTCACTACCAAACAGCAGGCCAACCGCGAGGTGGGATTTCGTCACTACATGCTCGACCACTTCCCAGAGATAGAGATTGTGGAACTGGAAGTGCCGGCAGAGAAGAATGGTAAGGAACTCGATGATCTGCTCGACGGATTCTTCGAGACCCATCCCGATGTGCACCACTGCATAACGCTTAATTCCAAGGCGCATATAGTGGGAGAATATCTACTCGAAAACAATAAGCGCAATATACAGATAATGGGCTATGACATGGTGCCGCGTAATGCGGAGTGTCTGCAGAAAGGCAGCATCTCATTCATCATTGCCCAGCATGGTTATCAGCAAGGCTATTCATGCATGGACGCTCTCTTCAAGGCTGTGGTGCTGAAGATGCCTGTCGAACCGGTCAACTATATGCCTATAGAACTCCTGACAAAGGAAAACTGCCAGTTCTATCGGCGCACGCAGATGTAAAGGTGGGTGCTTAGATATTCCCTCCGTAAATAATATCTTATGATGAAGAATTTGCAAGGACTCAAGGCATTGTCGCCATTGCTGGTATTCATTGCCATTTACACCATCACGTCGGTAGTGGCATCCGACTTCTATAAAGTGCCCATCACCGTGGCCTTTCTCCTGTCGTGCGTCTATGGCGTGGCAGTGGTGGGCAAGGGAAGCATCGAAGAACGGGTGAGCTCGTTTTGCAAGGGAGCCGGCACAGAGAATATCATACTAATGATACTCATCTTCGTCCTTGCGGGAGCCTTCGCCGCAGCAGCAAAAGCCATGGGAAGCATAGATGCCACGGTCAACCTGGCCCTCTATGTCACTCCTGAATATATGATATTGGCAGGACTTTTCCTTGCCTCCTGTTTCATCAGTCTTGCCATTGGCACAAGCGTAGGCACCATTGTGGCCCTCGTGCCCATAGCCGTGGGTCTTGCCGAGAAGACAGGCGAGAGTACAGCATTTCTTACTGCCGTAGCGGTGGGCGGAGCATTCTTTGGCGACAATCTTTCCTTCATCTCCGACACGACCATCGTGGCCACCAAGACCCAGGGGTGCATGATGAAGGATAAGTTTCGTGCCAATTTTCCCATAGTGATGCCCGCGGCACTCATAGTCCTTATTATATATGTGGTGATGGGATTTGGTGTCAACTCCGCTGACAAGATAGAGTCGGTGGAGCTTCTCAAGGTCGTGCCCTACATAGTGGTGCTCGTCACCGCCATATTGGGAGTCAATGTGATGGCTGTGCTCGTCCTTGGTCTGGTGTCGTGCGCTGTCTTGGGATTGACCGACGGCAGTTATGATGTCTACGGACTATTCTCCTCCATGGGCGAAGGCATACTCGTGATGAGCGAACTCATCATCGTGACAGTCTTGGCGGCAGGTCTGCTCTCAGTGATAAAGGCGGCTGGCGGCATCAACTATATCATCGAGAAGATGACACGCCATATCCGTGGCAAGCGCGGAGCCGAACTCTCCATCGGATTTCTCGTGGCGCTGGTGGATATCTGCACAGCCAACAACACCATCGCCATACTCACCGTGGGTGACATATCAAAGCAAATTTCTGAAAGATTTGGCGTAGACTCACGCAGGGCCGCGAGCATCCTCGACACATTCTCGTGTGTCATGCAGGGACTCATCCCTTACGGAGCGCAACTCCTTATCGCTGCAGGACTTGCCAAACTCAATCCCGTGGAGATGCTGCCCTATCTCTATTACCCCGTTCTCATGGGAGTGATGGGCATCATGAGCATACTGCTAAGATTTCCGAAGAAATATTCATAATCAATGCAGTAGGATATGTAGAGTGGTGAAATTGGGTTAAAATCTTTGCCAATTCACGCTATTGTATTAACTTTGCACGAGTAATATATAATCACTTAAATAAAAAAGACGACAATGAAAAAGATGCAAATCGCAGTAGCAGGTTTGGCTCTGCTCACAACTGTTAGCTGCTCTACAAATGCAGGTAACGGTGCTCTCATCGGTACTGGTGCAGGTGCTGTGCTCGGTGCAGTAGTAGGTAAGCTCACAGGCAACACTGTTGTAGGTACAGCAATAGGCGGTGCAGTAGGTGCTACTGCAGGTACACTCATCGGCAAGCATATGGACAAGGTGAAGGCTGAGGCTGCTGCCAAGCTCAACAATGCCACTGTGGAAGAGACAACTGACGCTAATGGTCTTAGCGCGGTGAAGGTTACGTTCGACAACGGTATCCTCTTCAAGGTAGGCAAAGCTGACCTTCAGACTACTGCACAGTCAGAGCTCGCTAACTTCGCTTCTGTGCTGAAGAACAATACTGACTGCTCTGTAGCTATCCAGGGCTATGCTTCTTCTGACGGTTCTGAGGCTACTAACCTCGCACTCTCTCAGAAGCGTGCTGACTCAGTGAAGAGCTATCTCACAAGCACTTGCGGCGTAGGTTCTTCTCAGATCGCTTCTTCTACAGGTTATGGTGAGACCAACCTCATCATGAAGGACGGCAAGGAAGATGTCAACGCAAGCCGCCGTGTAGAGGTTATCCTCTATGCTTCAAAGTCTATGATTGATGCAGCTAACGCTGGCACACTCCAGTAAGATTATACTGAAACATAAGATAAAAAGGCATACATCGCTTGTGGTGTATGCCTTTTTGGTAACATAAAAAAAAACAAGACCGAAGGTGAAAATCGTCTGGAAAATAATAAGGTGGGCGCTGGCATTGTTTTTCGCTTCCACCATATTGGTGACCTTGGCATACCGCTATATCCCAGTGTATGTCACACCGCTCATGTTCATACGTACCGTGCAACAACTCGCAAGTGGAGAGATGCCCCGCTGGCATCACAAGTGGGTGGCGCTCGACGACATGTCGCCAAGCATGCCCGTGGCTGTCATGGCATCTGAAGACCAGCGATTCTTGATACACCACGGTTTTGATTTCAATGCCATACAGCAGGCTGCCAAGCACAACAAGAACTCGCAGAAGAAGCATGGCGCCAGCACCATCTCGCAGCAGACAGCCAAGAATGTGTTCCTGTGGCCAGGCCGCACATGGGTGAGAAAAGGTCTTGAGGTCTATTTCACTTCACTCATAGAAGTCTTGTGGAGCAAACACCGCATCATGGAAGTATACCTCAACTCCATAGAGATGGGCGACGGCATCTATGGTGTCTACTCCGTGGCTAAGCATCATTTCGACAAAGACCCCAAAGACCTCACACGCGGAGAGTGTGCCCTCATAGCCGTCACGCTGCCCAATCCCAGGAAGTTTGATTCCTCCCATCCCAGTGCCTACATGCGCAAGCGCCAATCGAAGATAGAGCATGAGATGAAATTTATCCCCTCTTTCCCCAAGGCAGGAGAGAAGGTGGACCCGAAGACCGTGTCGGGTGGCATATATTCCAAATAGACTGTTGCCGACATACTATAATACCAAAGCATAATACATTATTATATATAATATATAATGAACAAAGACGAACTTCTCGCCAATCTAAACCAGAGCCAGCAGGCGGCAGTGGAATATAGCGACGGTCCTTCGCTCGTAATAGCCGGAGCAGGTTCGGGCAAGACAAGAGTGCTGACCTACAAGATAGCCTATCTCATACAGTTGGGACTTAATCCGCAAAACATCCTTGCGCTGACCTTCACCAATAAGGCTGCCAATGAGATGAAGACGCGTATAGGCGACCTCATCGGTATGGAGAGTGCCCACTATGTCAACATGGGCACATTTCACTCCGTCTTCTCCCGCATACTGAGAGTCGAGGCCCATCACATAGGTTTTGATTCGCATTTCACCATCTATGACGAGAATGACTCGCGGAGTCTCATAAAGACCATCGTCAAGGAGATGATGCTCGACGAGAAGATGTATAAGCCTTCTACGGTGCATAGCCGCATCTCCATGGCCAAGAACACCCTCATCTCAGCACAGCAGTATGCCAACGATGCTGAGATATTTGAGCGCGACCGCTATTCACGCATGCCCGAAGTGGGCAAGATATATGCTGCCTATCAGGAGCGTTGCCGACGTGCCAACGCCATGGATTTCGATGACCTGTTGGTCATGACCTATCAGTTGTTTCATGACCATGAGGAAATTCGCAAGAAGTGGGCTGACAGATTCAAGTATATCCTCGTGGACGAGTATCAGGACACCAACAAGGTGCAGCAGATGATTGTCGACCAGTTGGCTATAGACAACAAGCGCGTATGCGTCGTGGGCGACGACGCCCAGAGCATTTATTCCTTTCGAGGAGCGAATATCGACAATATACTGAACTTCACGAAGATATACCCCGAGGCAAAACTCTTTAAGTTGGAGCAAAACTATCGCAGCACACAGCGCATAGTGGAGGCAGCCAACAGCCTTATCCGACACAACCAACGGCAGATACGCAAGGAGGTGTTTTCCGAGAATGCCCTTGGCGACAGCCTGCAGGTGAAGCCCGCCTATTCCGACAAGGAGGAGGCTTCCATAGTGTGTCGTGACATAAAGAAATATATGCGTCAGCATGGCGGCAAATATTCCGACTTTGCCATCCTCTATCGCACCAATGCACAGAGCCGACCCTTTGAGGACGAATTCCTCCGACAGAGTATCCCTTATCGCATCTATGGCGGACTCTCGTTTTATCAGCGCAAGGAGATAAAGGACATCCTGGCTTACTTCCGTCTTGTGGCCAATCATGATGACGAGGAGGCCTTCAAGCGTATTGTAAACTATCCTGCACGCGGCATAGGCGACACCACCATAAGCAAGGTTGCCGCTGCTGCCACACAGCATGGCGTGAGTTTTTGGGATGTGTGCTATAATATTGACCGCTATGCCGTGCCTGTGAATGGAGGCGCTAAGGCAAAGTTGGTGAAGTTTGTGGCTATGATACAAAACTTCAGCGACCAGATGAATGTCAAGGAGGCTTATGACCTCGGTCGTGAGATAGTAATGCAGAGTGGCATACATGCTGACTTGTTCTCATCATCGGATGCGGAATATCTCACCCGTCAGGAGAATCTGGAGGAACTCATGGCTGCCATGCAGGACTTCGTGGAGGGATTGCGCGAAGAGGGTAGGGCGCAGGAAGCCACTCTCGACAGATTCCTGCAGGAGGTGTCGCTGATGTCAGATAAGGAGAGTGGCGACGAGGGCGAACCCCAAGTCTCGCTAATGACCGTGCACGCCGCCAAGGGACTGGAGTTTCCCGTGGTCTTTGTCGTGGGTATGGAGGAGAACATCTTTCCCTCGTCGATGGCGCAAGACTCGCCACGCGAACTTGAGGAAGAGCGCCGTCTGCTCTATGTTGCCATCACCCGTGCGGAGAAGTTGTGCATACTGACCTGCGCCAAGAACCGTTGGCGCTATGGCAAGATGGAATATGATGTGCCAAGCCGTTTCCTGCAGGAGATAGACAGTAGGTTTATCAACTTTGACGGCGAGGATATGCAACCGTCATACAGCCGCCGACAGATACAAAACTCACGCCCCGTAGCCAGCCAGTTTATGGCAGATGCGGACTATAAGGTTACCTCGCCACGCAGAAGCGAGCCTAAGGTGGACCCTCTGAGTCCTGCCTTTCGCCGTGAACTCGATGCAGCCCGCCACAATCCCTTTACTCCCCATGGCGCCAAGGCAGCAGGATTTCAGCAGGCCACGCAGATAAGGTCGCAGCAAGTGCCGCCAAACTTCCGCAAGGTGTCGCCGTCGTCACGTCCTGCACCGGCATCGGGTCAGTCGGTTGCTATTGGCAGTCTCAGTGAGGGCATGATCATCGAGCACCAGCGCTTTGGCGTGGGCACGGTCATAAGACTCGAAGGCACGGGCGACAATGCCAAGGCCACTGTGGAATTTCGCAATACTGGCACAAAGCAACTTCTCCTCAAGTTTGCCAAGTTTACTGTCGTCAAGTA
>CAVKNF010000088.1:0-10205 GCA_963657415.1 bacterium
CTCCAGTGGCAAATCCCGACACCATAGCCAGCGCCGCCACTACGGCGGCCACACCTGCCGCTATAGCCGCAATGTTCGCAGGGAAGGGCAACTTGGCTCCGCTTGCCGTAGCATTCGCCACAGATTCACCACTCTTGGCTGTAGTATTGGCTATAGAAGCAGTGGTTTCTGCTGTCGTTGCGGCGGCGTCAACACCCGCGGCAGCGGCATGCGCCGTAGTCGCTCCCGTAAGGGTATTGAATAACGTCACAATGCCCTTTATGCCTTCTGCTATCGAGATGAAGCCGTTAAGGATAGACGATATCTTTTCCCACGCATTGCCGTCACCTTCCAGAGCATCAGTAATACCCTCGATGCCACTGCCCACACCTTGGATGCTTCCCCAGCCGTCCTTTATGCTTGACATGGCGCCGTCGAAGCCCTTAGTCTCGACTTCCAGTTTCAGGGGCTTGAAGTTTCCGCCAAGTTTGCTCACCTCTTTATTGAGTTCTTCCATCTCTCGGAGCGCTTCGTCCTTGCCTATGAGACCTATCTCAAAGTCACTTTGGATTTGGTTCGCTCTGCTTTGGGCGTTACTGTAACTTTGGCGCTTGTCCTCCTTACTGCCTTGCACAATATAGGATGGTTCTACCGCCGCCTTTATGGTCAGTTTTCCGTTAGTGGACTCGTTAATCTTTGACTGTATGTCTGCAATCTTTAGACTTGCATCCACCTTGGCTTCGACAGTAACAGCATTTTTGAATTCTTTTTGCGCCTCCGCCAATTGCTCCTGCAGGGCGTTCTTCTCTACGTCAAAGGAGACCTCGACGGGTTTCAAACCAAGTCCCTTTAACTGCTTGTTGATGTCTGCAATATCACTCTCCGCTTCGTCTTTTCCTATAATGCCTATTTCGTAGTCATTCTTAATACGGCTTATGCGGTTTTGCGCATTGCTATAACTTTGGCGTTTGTCTGCAGTGCTGCCCTGCAGTATATATGATGAATCCGTCTCTGCGCCGATGGTCACCTTGCCCTTTGTGGCTTCGTCTATCTGCGCCTGTATGTCCTTCACCTTCGTATCAGCTTCCACCTTCGCCTCGATGGTTACGGCGTTCTCCATCTCCTTCTTGGCTTCAGACAACTGCGTCTGAAGTTTCTCCACTAAGGTTTTGGGCGTTTCCGTTGTAGCAGATGTAGCCGATGTCGTTTTGTTCGTTGTTGTTGTAGTGGTCGGCGCTGTCGCATGGTAACCGTCAAACCGCTTATATGAGGCGCTTGCATTACGGCGCGTCAGGGCGTCCATCTGCTGTCTGATGGCACGCTCCTCGGCATCATACTCTTTATATTGCTTAGTGGCTTGAGCCAACTCACTTGAGCCCTTTACCTTCTTGTCGGCATACTGAGTGATAATCTTTCCATCCCCGGCATCGACTTGACCGACAGCTACCCGCTGGGTCTTTTCTTCAGTGGAATAATAACGGGTCTTGCCATTTTTGTCATGGGTAATGTCGTATTTCTTTTGCTGAAGTTCGGCGGCCTTGTTTGCCAAATCACGGATGCGAACCTCATTAATCATCTGGTCGCAGTAAGCCTTGGAATTACCTGTGAGCGCGGTATACCATTGCGCCACGGTGGAATAATATCCCATCGCTTCGCCGTAGGTGGTATTCATCTCCCCGACAAGTTTCTTTTCTTCTTCCTTGCTTCCCTTGAAATTCTTCAGTTTGGAGATGTTGATATCTATGGCAGACGCTATCTCTGCCCTTTGCTTGGTTTCTGACTCACGGGCCGCCTTCGCATCTTCCTCTTCCTTTGTGAGCGCGCGCGTACTATCCGCCGCCTTGTCTGATGCTGACATGAAATAAGACACCGCCTCAGTCAGCGCCCATACAGCAACACCTACACCCGTAGATATAAGCAGGGACTTGATAGCAACCTTCAGTGTTGTAGCACCTATAGTTGCACCAGTAAATGCGGCCTTTGCGAGATTCATCACGGCGGTCAATCCTACAAATGACGTGCGGGCGGTTACCGTTAAAGCCGTAGCCAACTTTGTCTGTAAGTTCAATGACTTGAATAGCAGGGTAACACCCGACACACTCTTGCCAAGAGTTATTACTGATGTGGCAGTAGACAGAGCCATAGCGGAAAAGGTTACCAGCGGCATCATATTGGTAGCCATTTCTCCCAACTTCACCTTTATCGAGCCAAAGCCCATCTCTATCTGTTTCAGCCTTCCGGCATCCGTCTTGGCTAAGGCAGAATTCATGTGACCGACATTGTCAGTAATGATGTTTGCCAGCATAGCGGCGCGCTGTTGCTCTGTGCCGAATTTCATCACCTGCTCCTGAGCCTCGCTGAAGGTTATGCCCACACGTCTCAATGCCGATGTCTGACCCATCATGGCTTTACCCATGAGGTTAGCCACACCGCGGGCATCCTCACCCGTAGCGCCGATACCCTTCTGCTGTGCCACCAAGTCATTCATGGCGGGGATAAGTGTCTCCAGTGTGCCCTTCTCCTTCAGGAAGGTGGCTATCTGCTGTGCGCCCATGCGCTGCACCGTGCCACTGATGACACCAAGTTTCGTCTGAGCGCTGATAACGTCCTTTACCTTCTTTATGTCTTCATCGGTAGCGCTAATGCGTTGGCGCATCACCGTCGTAAGCAGGGTGTTTGACTGCTGTACGGCGTTATAACTCGCGGTCAGACCTGAAAGAGTATCACGCAGGTTGTTTACTGCGGATGAAGCATTCTTCAGCACCTCCACCGACTGATTAAGGGATATAAGACTATTTCTCAACCCCTCAGCACTTGGTTTTGAAGCCTCTAATTGGTTTCTTAGCTCCTTCACCGATGTAGAGGCAGTAACAAGCTGTTCCTTGCCGTCAACAGACAGTTTAATGTTAAATTTTATATCTTTTGCCATTTTTTTCGGATAGTAAGTAACTAAGTAACCAAGATTATTTGTAAATTAGCGCACGAATAATATATCATATCTATATGAAAGAGCAACACCATAACCACAAACGGGCAAAACAAAAGAAGATAGGCACCATATGGACCACAATTGCTTTTTGGTCTCTTATCGTATTCGTCATTTCCGCTTCGCTGATGTTCCTTGTTGACGTAAACAAGTTTACATTTTGGACCACAGTCATCAGCGGAATTATACTTGTCATAGCCTGCGAAAAAGACTGGAAATTCGACATCGGCGAAGGTCATAGCCCTTGGTATTATGGGGCGCTCTAACTATTGCCCACTTGTGCCACCAGAGACTTAAATCGCTTGAGCGCTTCCTCTTTTGATACCTTTGGAGCCTTCGGCTTATTCGGCATGTCGTTGTCCCATGGCAGAGTTAGCACGTCTTTCGGTTTAAGGCTCTTTTTCGTATACGGTTGCAATACCATAGTGCCAAGCATCCGCAGACGCTCCCAGCGGTCACGGTATTGCGATTCCTCCCTTTCGCTATAAGCCTTATATATGTAAGAGAACTCTTCAGGTGTAAGTCGGCAGAAATCATTAAAGGGCATACCGATGCAACCCACCGCTATGCCCATCAAATCAAATATGCCTAACTTTTTTTTTCGCCATCTTCCCCGTCATCAGTTTGCGCGGTGTTTCCACTGATGGACGTCACCCAGGCATTGAGGTCTTCAGGTGTAAGGCTGTCGGCGAAGTCAAGGAAACTCATGTCAAACTTCACCTTGTCATGCGCGCTTGCTGATGCCACACAACAATAGAGATATGCGCACATATCCGTCAGGTTGTTGCCCAGCGCTGTAACCTCTTTGCCTGTTTCCTTCTTATAACGGACCATAGCCCCCATAGTTTGTCTACAGGGATATACTTTGCTGTCTATCGTTATTTCTATCTTCGACATATCCTATCAATGCAGTAGATTACTCGGCAGAAGAAGTCTTGCCGGGGTAGATATCAGGTTCGCCCACGCTCTCAAGGTTGATGCTGTAGGTCACATCATCCTGCGCTGGGCTACTCTCCTCAATTGACGAAATGACAAACTCACCCTTTACGTAAGGCTTGGTGTCGCTTCCACGCTCGAAAGCCTTTACCGTTACAGTAGTGCCGGCACCCCAAAGCGCACTGAGCTCAGTAAATCCGTTTTCGGTCTCATCAATGAAACGCAGACCCTCGCCAGTGATAGAAATTGAAAGACCAGTCACGCCCTTGTCTTTCCACAGACCGCTGCTCTTGCTTGCAGATGCCACGGGCTTTACCGCACGATCCTTAGTCTCACTATTGAAAGTAAGCGTGTGGCTGGCGCAATGCCCCATAGCCTTTTCGCCTATCGAGAGCAAAAGGTCACTGCCATTATAATACTTGTCCATAATACGTTATCTTTGAATGGTTACACAATCTTTTTGCTATATCCTTACTTGAAACACCAGTCTCTGCACAAAGGCATCATCCTCATAGGCTTCCTCGCTGTCGGTCAGTGTGCAACTGCGCATCGTCAGACCGTCAGACTCGCCCTGAGCGTAATCAAGTGCCGAGCGCACACATTCCGCCAGTTCGATGCCTTCAGCATACTTTGCCGTATAGCAGACCACCTCCATCATCACAGTGTCCGCTCCGGGTGCTCCCGCTTTCGTAGGATTATGCTGAAGCGACGCACGGCGGTAGAGGATGTAAGGCAACTGAGCTGTGTCCACAACCAAGGGAAAAACCTTGTTTGCCCGTTTCTTCACATCCTTGTCTTCTATGAGAAGTTTGCGAATGATTGCGCCCGCGCTTAATGATGTCTTGCTCATACCCGATGTTTCAATCTTTCATTATTTCCATATCTCCATGCTTAAAGCAGTCCCTGACGGCGCGCTGCTCTTTCGAGGTTCTTTTGGAAAGCGTCAAAGAGGTTTGATTCCACGCCTCCCTCTGTTTGGGCTTCGGTCTTGGCTAAAAAGCCATAGCGCTTCATCTTGCCCCTGCTTGCGCCACCTCGCAAATACTGTCTTACACGCTTGCCCGTGAATCTGCTCTTGCTTGTAAACGATGAAAGGCGTCTGCCTACACGGCGAAGTCTTGTTCCGTCTTCTGCCCACATCAAAACGGGCTTTTCCTTGTTTTGACGGTTCAGATGCACACCCTTACGGTGTCCATGGGGCTTCACGCTCACCATAAATCCAAGACCGTAACGGTCGGGATAGGTTCTTACGTAAATGCCCTTTGACAGACTGCGCTTCGTTCCTGACCCGATGCCTGACTGTGCGAGATTCGACTCTGCCTCCTTCTTCAGGCGGTTGCCCTCTTTGCGCATAGCGCTTCGCATAGCCTTACGCTGGCTTTTCATGTCCAGCGCCTTGTATATGCTGGTGAAAGGGCGGTCTATATCGCTAACAGTATCCATCGCTTAGCACTTCAATATTTCAATGTTCTCTTATTCGTTCACTCGCTCGCAAATCAAAGTATTCATCCCCCTGTCTATATTGGGGACTATGGCGGTCACCGTGTAAAGGTATCCACCTAACTGCTTCACCCTCCAGTTTTCGCCCACCTCATGGGCGTCACGGATATTAAACTCGGCATGATAATTGGGAAAATGCTCACCCACTTCATCACTGCGGTTTCCGCTCTGCTTAACTCTCTGAGCCCACGCTGTGACCGTTTCCTCGTAGGTAGTCGCTTCCTCACCGTATTCATTAGTAGTCGCAATAGGTTGCAACAACTTCAGACGGTATTTCATGTCTCCCGCTCTCATTCCGCCAATTTTCTGTAGGGTTTGATTAAGGCCTGCAGTGAATCCGGCACCGCATGCATCTGCACATTGCTCACGCTCTCCCTCTGATTGTACCAGTGGGCGCCAAGCATCATCACGGCATGCTTGATAGGGGAGGGCACCGTGCCCCCGCCAATCTCTTCAAGTTCATCCTCAGTGCGGTTGGTTGCCGTGATGACTGCACTCTCAGCGGTCTCTAAGAGATGCTCCAGATATTCGTCATCATCAGCGAAGTCATCCGCCCTCACATGTTTCTTGAACAATGCCAAATCCACTACTGCCATAATCAACTAACAACCTAAAATACTATATGACTCGCAAAAATCTGAATTGGTTCAATTATTTACCAGTGCCCGAGGTTGACGCCGCGGTCTTCGACAACATTGCAAATGCCTCCTCACGCAATACGGTAATAGCGTAATCGGCGTTGAGCACGAAGTCGATAGAGTTCTTGCGTGCCAGTGTGTAAGGGTCGATAATGACTGACATGTCGCCAAACAAGCCCTGTGGCGCATACTTGAATGACCCGAAGAGCACTGTGCCTTCATCTACGTAAGAACTGCAGAATACTGGTACGCCCGAAATCTTGCCACTATCATCGACAATAGCCTGATTGCTACCGCTCCACTTTGGAGTACCTTCCAAGAGTGCCTTAGTGGTCTCTGTCATTACATAGCACAGACCCTCAGGCATGATGTTGGCGCCAAGCACAGCGCCCTTAAGCGCAAGAAGTTCTGCCAATGAAGGCGCATCAGTAGTGTAGGTCTTCTTGTTGGCTGCCTTCAGGTTCACAAATGGACCTACAAGGTTTGTAGCCTTGGCAATCTTGCTTGTGCTAAACATAATCTTGTTCATCAAAGCAGCCGCGGCTACGGGCATATACTGGGTACAAACGAGCTGAAGCAGGTCGTCGGTCTCGTTCAATGCCTCTCGTGTGATAGGCACTGCCACTCCGAGGCGCTCAGGCTTCGCGATGAGTTTGTTTACATCTATCTTGGTGTCTCCAAGTGCCACGCCCTCATCGTTGATGGTAGCGTCAAAGGTCTCCACAACTGGCCACTGATAGTTACCCTTGAGCCCTGTGAGCAATGGCGAACCGATTGCCGCAAGAATTGTCTTGGAGTAAAGTGGCTCCACAATGTCGCCCATGGTGACAGGTGAAGGATTGGTAGAAGTGCTTGGGTCGAGATAACCTGAAGTGTTGCCTCCGAAATCGGATGCTACAGCACGGCTAACCTTCAACTCGAAGCGCTTGCCGTTCTTGATGCACTCACGCATCTGGCGGTTTGCTTCCGCCACATCCTCACGGCGTGCAATCTCAATTGTCGGAGTCGCCGCCTTGATCTTCATCTCGAGGATGTCCATCTCACGGTAAAGCGCCTTGCGCTCTCCCTTCTCTGCATCTGTGAAGTCCTCACGTGCCTTGTCTGCCTCCAGACCCTGCGCTATCTCTGACAGGCGAGTCTTGATGGCATCCAAACGCTCGTAGGCTTCACGGAAATTGAACTGAGTCTTTTTCATGTTCTTTGAATGATTTGATTGGTTCTTTAACTAACTATAACTAACTATGACTTGCCGTTGTTACACGTTACGGCTAACCCTTGCTATGCGTTCACGCATCTCCCTGATGGCTTCACGCTTCTTGTCTTCGTCTATGGGCTTCGCCGTCTGCGGCTTTTCAAACTGTATGCCGAAGGCTTCCACCTCACGCTTGCTCACGTCTGTCTGCTCATATGCGGGGTCGGTCGTTATGGTGAAGTCATACACATGATCTATACGCTTCACATGACGAAGCAGGATATCTTCCCCGTCTTCGCCCTTTTCCTGCAGGCGCTCATAACTTACAGCCTTCCCGCTATCTCCCTCATCGGTGGAATAGATGAATGAGCATCCTGCGATGTCTCCACGTCCCACCAACTCGAGCGCCTTGTCACCGTCTACCGTGCGGGGCATCTCCGCCCAGAACTTCACACCTACGGCATCCACCTCGTAGTTAAGTGTTCCGGTGCCCTTGTTGCTACGAGCCAAAACAAGCTGGCGGTCGTGAAACATCGTCAACTTGATATCCTGCTCATCGAGCATCTCCTTTGTTACGCATCCCGGCTCCAGCACTTCGTAGTAGTTTTCCCACCAGTCGCATAGCATACGGCTTCTTACACCGAATTTCAGCGCATAGCCTTCTATCGTACGGCTCTCCACGCCTTCACCAGCCTCACGTATGCGAAGCCCTGACACTATAGCCAATGTTCTTTTCTTGTTCATGTTTTCTTCCTCCCTTGTGTTATTCATCACCTCCAACCGCTGACACTGTCTTCTCGCCCAGAGGCATGAGGTTAGTTGATATATAGACCGTATCGCCGCCTTCTATGGTAGGCTGATTTTCTATCCTGCGCCAGTCGTTCACGGTGTAGATACCGCTTTCGATGGTCTTCTTCTGGTAGTCGGCAAGCGACTGCAAGTCCATGGAATAGATGCCACGGCGGTCAAACTGGAATTTACGCTTGCAGCACATCTCCCGTGGTATGAGTTTTCTTGTCAACTCGTTTTCTATGCGCTTGAGTATCGGGTCTAATGTGTTTGACAGGAATGCCACGTTAGCCATCTCGGCGCTCTTGTAGTTACTGCTTGTGTCATCAAACACAAACGACGGATGCACACCAAAGAAACGGCATATCTCGCGCACCGTAAACTTACGGCTTTCGAGAAACTGCATATCAGTTGACGACAACGATATCTGCTTGAAGTCTACCTGACCGGGCACACTCACGATGCGCTCACCACGACTGAATCGACTGTCCACGCTTTCGGCTGTCTTTTCCAGTTCCTTGTCTTGATATTCGCCAAATCCCGTAGTGGTCTTGTCATTACTGATGATGCCCCTCACGCTTCCGCCGTTGACAAATCGGTTCTCGGTTTCTTCATCCGCCGCCGACGCTATGTCCATGGTGCGTCTTGCATGACTCAGCACGCTTTCGCCCCTGCGCCCGTCTGCGGTATGCAAATAGAGATGGATGATGTCCTTTTCCTCAAACGTGCCAAAAACGCCATTAAAAGCATCCGACACGAAATAGCGGTTTGCCAATGGGTCATGCGCCACGCTCTTAGGATGACACAACACAAGGTCGGTAAGTTCGCCCATCACATAGCGGGGATATATGTAAGCATTGCCGTCAAGCAACATCAGTTGCACCGCCATGCTCCAAAATGCGAAAGCTGACATCTCCGGCTGTGGTTGAACTGTCAGCAGGTAATGGTAATCACTCGCCGTGTCTTCCTGATAGCGCCCACCCTTTCTCTGCATATACTGCAGGCGAAGGCTTGCCACGCTCTCGCTGAGCAATGTCACACACCGGTATGTAGCCGCTATCGCCATAGCGTCGCTACATCCGGGGAAGGATAACACCGACACACCTCCACCGGCACGCGGTGTGTAGTACTGCGTGCCCGCTTCAGTGGTTGCCGAGGTCGCTTCACGTCTGAAGAAGCGTTTTATGTTATCCAAGAACTGTGACATCAAATGTTTAACCCTTAAAACTATGAAAATACGATTTCCCAACACAGCGGACCCTCATCCGCATAGTCATATACAAAGATACTAAATTCTGCAACTTATTCCAAATCAGTGTTTTTTACTACATTTATCATCCTTTATGCTTTATTTGTCAACACCCATAATAGCCTACTCATTTAACTTTAATTAACTACCTGAGACGCTACCTTTCAAACGTATAAAGCAGTCCGAGTGTCATAAGCAGAGTTATCGCGCCGTCTATTTTGCGATATTGCGACACCTTCAAAGGCTTCTTGTTCTCCAGACTATCGGTGTCTATCACGCAATTCTCCAAGCAAAAAGCATTTATCGGGTTGTTGTTGAGCGTTATCCTTGGCGGTTCGTCCCATGCCAGCATCTCGAAACTCTCCACAGGCAGATTAAAACTGCCGTAAGTCTGGCTGTAGGGAGTCAATACATTGCGCCCACCTACAGACTTGAGGATGCTGGTCAGTTCCTGAGCCTTGTAGGCGTCATAGCCTATGCGGATGATGTTTACCGTCTTCGAGCGCCGGAGTATATCCTCGGTTATCTGAGCCACATCTATACGTTGCCCCTTGCACAACTGCAAATAGCCCTTCTCGTGCCACATGCGATATAACTGCTCGTTAGGATGCCCCTTAAGCGCTCCTTCGGGAAAGTAGTAGTCAGTGTGGGCATAGAAGCGACGTGTAGCAGTAGAGTAGAGGGTATAGGTCACCGCGCTAAAGTCATCATGCACTGACAAGTCAAACGCCACAGCGCAATCCGGATGCCCCGTCACATGGTCGATGTCGAAGTCTCCCAGCAACTCAGTAGCCTTCTCATGGGTAAACCACGTCTTTTCCTCGTTCACGGCAAACACGTTAAGCAGTTTCGTGCGAAATGCCAGCATATTCTCTGCTGACAGTTGCGCCGTCTGCCATTCACTCTCGTAGTAGTCAGGTTGCACCGTTATGCCCA
>CAVKNF010000089.1:0-10187 GCA_963657415.1 bacterium
CCATAGGACTCTTCACCTTAGCATGCTGGCAAAGGGAGAAAATGGGCCATGTCATCATCACCACGTTGGGCGAGAGGTAATAGTAGAAGAGTTCGAGTTGCTCTGCCGTAGAGTCAGGATTAAGCGAGGTGTGCAGGAATCCATTGAATGTCACGGCATAGCCTATAGCAAACGAGAGTATGCCGAAAACAAGAGTATAGCGTAGCGACATAGTATGGCGACGCATGTAATGACCCAAGAGCAGATAACCATTGAATCCAGCAAAATAATAGAAGGCATAAAACTCATTCCAGGAGCAAGATCCCCACAAGTAAGCATTGACAAACTCACGATAGTAGGGCACGAATAGAGTTATGGCCCATGCCACAAGGAAAAAGACTTTCGCCCGCTCACTAGCTTTTTCCACCCAAGCGGAGAAGATGGGCATGTAGAGATAGAGTCCTATGAGCAAATAGATATACCACATGTGGGCATCAATCTCGCCAAAGTTCATCACGCTCTTCATGACATTGAGCAACGAGTAGCCAAACGACTGCTGCAGGATGGGTTCGCTGGCATAAGGGAAGCACACAGAGATGACGCTATTGGACAGCCCCAACACTCCCGTTATCCACGGGAACATGCAGTAGAGCACACTCCATATGACAAAGGGATAGAACACGCGACTGACACGCTTCTTATAGAATGACCACGTATCCTGGCGTACAGGCAACAGCAATGCTCCTGTTATCATCACAAACAATGGTACACAGGGGCGCAACAGACTACCATATACAGAACCGCACATCTTGAGTTCGGGCGACGTCACGGAAGGTGTAAACGAGAATGGATCACAGCAATGGCACATCACTACGGCAAACATGGCTACAAGACGCACCACATCGAGCCAAACCATACGTTTTTGCTTTTCTGACATAAAGGTTGTTTATTTTACCAAAGGTCACGTTTTTTATGACACCCCACTTACTTGCGATGTACACAGCGGATGGAATGTCTGCAGGTGACCACATAATCATATATGCGCTTCACACCATGTTTTCGAGCGTATTCCAAGAGACTGGTTCTCAGCACATGTTTCTATCCGCTGTCTGTTGAGCGCGATGAAGGCATCGCGATATTTCGGTCTGTATGTCACTATTTTTGTCATGGCGGTCAATGTCCTTTTGTTGTGCGACATGAGTTGCACTCATCAATACTCAACAAAATTACGAATAATATCCGAAATGTGCATGATATTGACAAAAAAGTAACCATAGCAGGTGCAAACCATTGCAGACGCTGAGATATCACAATGTTGTCAATTATTGCTAATTAGTAATTATTAATTGTAAAATAGTCGCAAAAGACGGGGCTTTAACTTTAACACAAGGTAGAATATATTATATTTTAATTAACTTTGCACAAAATAGACCTTTTAGATTAACATGACAGATATATGCTGCATCGGTCACATCACACGTGACCACATCATCACTCCCGAGCAAACAGTAGACATGCCGGGTGGCACTTCTTATTATTTCGCAAAAGCCATCAATCATCTGCCGCCGAGAGTGGGTTTCCAACTGGTGACCAAAGTGTCGCAAGAGGATTTCCACGTGGTAAAGCAACTGCAGACTGAGGGTATCGAGGCACAGTGTTTCGACAGCCGACACACCATATTCTTTGAGAACAAATACGGAGCGGACTCAAATAACCGCACACAGCGCGTGCTCGACAAGGCTGACCCGTTCACCGTGGACGAGATGGTGGGGCTTGACGCCAAGGTGTTTCATCTGGGCACCTTGCTGAGCGACGACTTCGATGAGGATGTGTTTCCGCTGTTACGCGAAAAGGGTCGCATATCAGTCGACGTGCAGGGATTTCTGCGTAAAGTGGAGGGAGAAAAGGTGTTTGCCACAGGATGGGAAAACATGGACAAGGTGCTGCCATATGTAAACATACTGAAACTCAACGAGCAGGAGATGGTAGCTACGGCCAACAACGACAATCCCTATGAGGTAGCCGCCATGCTCAACAAGGCCGGAGTGGAAGAGGTTTTGCTCACGCTGGGCAGCCACGGATCGGTGATAGGCATCAAGGGAGAGTGCATACACATACCCGCCTATCGTGCAGAGCGCATCGTAGATGCCACGGGATGTGGAGACACATATATGGCAGGTTATCTCTATGCCCGCGCCACGGGTGCTTCATACAAGGAGGCAGGACAGTTTGCCGCTGCCATGTGTACTATAAAACTGCAGCACTCAGGAGCATTCGACAAGACTGAAGAAGACGTGATGAACATAATCAGACAAAACAACATAGAAGACTGACACGCCACCAGTCGCACTATCCATTATATTAATATAGTTTACGGTGAAAATTTATAGAACCCACCTCAATATAAAAAAGAAAAAGCATGAAAAAATCCAACGCTGGTCTGACGACCAAGGAATATCTCATACCCTTTATACTCATCACTTCGCTCTTCTTCCTGTGGGGATTCGCAAGAGCCATACTCGACGTGATGAACAAGCATTTTCAAAACGAACTCAACATCACCATCACCCACTCCGCACTGGTGCAGGTGACCACCTATGTGGGCTATTTCCTGATGGCAATACCTGCTGGATGGTTTATCAACCGACAGGGCTATCGCCTGGGAGTAATCTTCGGACTGATGCTCTTCGCCATAGGAGCGCTGATGTTTATTCCGGGCGCATTGGCAGGTGAATTCTATATATATCTGGCGGCGCTCTTTATAATCGGTTGCGGACTTGTATTCCTTGAAACATCGGCCAATCCTTATGCCACAGAATTGGGTGATAGGGCAACGGCAACATCGCGATTAAACTTCTCACAGTCGTTCAACGGACTGGGAGGTCTGTGCGCCACATTCTTCGTGGGACGTTTCCTCTTCCGAGAGGAGGCAAACAGCAACGATGTGGTGTTCCCGTATGCCATACTGGCCTTTGTGGTAATCGTCATTGCCGTGATATTCACACGCGTAAACCTGCCGGAGATAAAGATTGACAAGAAGGACGACAAGATAAATGTTGAGGGCGAGACACGCATATACCAGCTGTTTCACCATCATCCGATGTTCGTCTTCGGACTGCTCACTCTGCTGGCCTATGAGATAGCAGAAATCTCTATCAACAGTTATTTTATCAACTATGTGACAGCGAAGGGATGGATGAGCGACAGTCGCGCATCTGACGTGCTGACCGTAGCGTTGGGATTCTTCATGGTGGGACGCTTCATAGGTTGCTGGATAATGCAGCGTATAAAGGCCGAGACCGTGCTGTTGGTATGCGCCATAGGAAGTGTGTGCTGCATAGGACTGGTATTGCTCAATCTGGGCTACATCTCTATGGTGGCTCTCGTGGCAAACTACGTGTTTGAAGCCATCATGTTCCCTACCATCTTCTCACTCTCACTGCGCGGACTGGGCAGCCTCACGAAGAGTGCTTCATCGCTGCTGATGATGACCCCGATAGGCGGATGTGGATTCCTGCTCATGGGACTCATCGCCGACAGCACACAGATGGCAGGACTGCCTTTCGTCATACCATTCTTAGGATACTGCACGGTGCTGATCTTCGCTTCGGAACTCTCACGTCCGTCAAACAATAGGATAAAGGAATAGAAGTGGCGGGGATACTGCCCTCGCTTGTAGCGAATGCATCTATAAGGAGGTATGGCGCCCTCGCCGTACCAACACGTAAGTAGGATTTTCTTAAGGTGGGTTCTATAAATTCGCTTTGTCATATGGCGAGTCTATTTTCGAGGACAATCTGTCTGTGAGTAAAGGAGCATAGTGGACTATGCGACTGAATGAGCAGACGGATTGGACCGAAAAGAGACCGCAAGATGACAAAAAGCAACCCATTAAATAATTAATATTTTGCGGTGGGAATTTATAGAACCCACCTTAAATTTAAATCGTAGGTTTGAGTGAGTACAGCGAGGGCGCTGTACCTCCTAAAGCAAAAAGGTCTGAAGTGCAAACCACTCCAGACCTTCTTTTTCTTTCTTTACGCCACGCAGAAAAAGCGATGGCATAGATGTAAACGTCGGGGAAATTTAAGCCTCTTCTGCAGGAGCCTCAGTTGCCTCCTCTGCAGGAGCAGCCTCCGCCTCAGCAGCAGCTACAGCGGCAGCAGCCTTTTTGTCAGCTACCTTCTTAGCGATTTCCTCGTTTACCTTCTTCTCTGCAGCGAGATTCTTTGCCGCAACATCCTTCTTTGCCTGAGCTACAGCGTCAGCAACAGCCTTGTCGCCATTGTCCTTAGACTGCTTCCAAGCATCAAACTTAGACTGAGCAGCAGCCTCGTCGAATGCACCCTTCTTAACACCACCATTGAGGTGCTTCATCAGGTATACACCTTCGTGCTTGAGGATTGTGCGTGCAGTGTCAGTAGGCTGAGCACCATTCTCTACCCAGTAAAGGGCACGGTCAAAGTTGATGTTGATAGAAGCAGGGTTAGTGTTAGGATTGTAAACACCGAGCTTCTCGATGAAACGACCGTCACGTGGAGCTCTTGAGTCTGCTACTACCACACGATAAACTGCGTAGCCCTTGTGGCCACCGCGCTGCAATCTGATTTTTGTTGCCATTTGATTTAAATGTTTTACGAGGGAACACGTCCCTCAATGATTAATGATTTGATTTATAAGCCTCCAACTCGTGAAAGCCGTTGCAAAATTAATCAAATGGCGCGACACAGACAAGAAACATTAGAGAAAAAGGCTTATTATTTCAGTATTTTTATTGTTTGGTATGAAGAAAATGATTACTTTTGCGTAGTAATCATATCTAAAGAACATTAAGACATGGAGAACAGTCAGCAGACAATCTCGCAAGTAGACAGGGCTATAGAGAAGTCAATAGCCAAATTTACAGACAAAAGCGACTCAGTGGTTTTCACCGACCTGCACTTCCGCGTAATACAGGACAGCGGCGAGATGTTGACATTCGATGACGACGACGAGGAGATTAACCGATGTGTCATAAGTGATTGGATTGGCAATACCGACGATTCTTTCTATCACCATGTGGCGGCTTTGCTAAGACAGCGTCTGAGCGCACACACGGAACAAATAGACAAGATGAATATCGCCAAGCCATTCAGTTTTATCCTTGAGGACGACGAGCACGAGACAATCGCAGAGCTCTTCTTTGCTGACGATGACACCATTATTCTCGGCGGTGACCTCATGGAGGGACTCAACAGCGACCTCGACAGTTTCTTTGATGACCTGATGAAAGAATAAACTCTGAAGCTTGCGCCTCAGAGCTTAATCTTCTTCTTCACCACCTTGCTCTCATTCTGCATACGGTCGAGAGCTGTCACCGCATAGACGTAGCGGCTCTTTCCGTCTTGGTAAGGCAGTTTGTAGTAAGTGTCATCCGTAATGCAAACTATCTTTGAAGGGTCTTCAGTATTTAGTTTCTCACCTTTAGTAAACCTGTATACGACATATTTCACTGCCTTGTCTTTCCAACCTTCACCCTTTGGCGCAGTCCAGAAGAGCACATATCCATCGGCAGTCCATATGGGTTTCATCTTGCGCACCTTGCCGGGAGCAGAACCGTCGATAAACGGCATGCGTGGTTGCAGTGCAGGATAGCGCCAATAGTTTTGACGAAGCATAGTGCCGTAATTGCCTATATTGTCTACTGCGGCCTTGGCATACCACAGCACGGTGCCCTGCACATTCTTCATCTTGTCATGAAGCTTGTACTTCGCTGGCATCTGGTTTTGATTAGGATTGTCCACGTCTGCATACTTTGCCGTTCGCTCTATATCCTCACCTATATACAACGGACGATTACCGCAGAAGCGGTTCCACCAGTTGATGAGCGTGGCATAGTCGGCTGCCTTGTGGCCTATTTCCCAATAGAGTTGTGGCACACAATAGTCCACCCATCCGTTGTTGACCCATAGAAGCACGTCGGCATAGAGGTCGTCATAATTTTGTAGTCCGTTAGTCTCGGAACCATTCATGGGATCACTCTTCTTGTTACGGTAGATACCGAAAGGCGACACTCCAAACTTCACCCAAGGTTTTACACTATGGATGGTCTCAGAGAGTTGCTTCACAAAAAGGTTTACGTTATCGCGACGCCAATCTCTCACATCCTTGAAACCGCCATTGTTATACTGGGCAAACTGCGTAGCATCGGGGATGGTCTCGCCTGCTACAGGATATGGATAGAAATAGTCATCGATATGAAACCCGTCGATATCATATCTTTCCACTATATCCGCTGCCACCTTACATATATAGTCTCGATTGGAAGGTATGCCAGGATTGAGAATATACTGACCGCTATACTCAAAATAACTTTGAGGGTTCTTCACACAAACGTGGTTGCTGGCAAGAACTGTAGTCCCCTTCGTCTTGGCACGATATGGATTAATCCACGCATGAATCTCCATACCACGCTTATGGCACTCCTGCACCATCCATGCCAGAGGATCCCATCCAGGATTGACACCTTGCGTGCCAGTGAGGAATCGACTCCAGGGTTCGATACTACTCTTATACAAGGCATCACACTCAGGACGCACTTGGAAGATTATGGCATTAACGCCATCCTTCTGCAACTCGTTGAGCTGATAAGTAAGAGTTTCCTGCATAGTCTCCTTCGACATACCCTGAAACTGTGCATTCACGGCTTGTATCCAAGCACCGCGAAACTCTCGTTTGCTCTGCCCATAAACGCTGATAGCACCCATTATCATGAGTGCCATCAGTATAAAAGAGTTCTTAAATAATCTCATAGCCCGACTTTATTCTTCCGGCTTCATGTTAGTGTAGACGGTCTGCACATCGTCAAACTCCTCGAGCTTCTCCACCATCTTGTCGATAGTGGCACGCTGCTCAGCGTCTACCTCCTTCAGGTCGTTAGGAATATAGGTAAACTCACCACCAATGTCCTGCAGACCCTTGCTCTCAAGGAAGTGCTGTATCTGTGCATATGACTTTGGATCGCCATAGATGGAGATTGTTGTCTCATCCTTGTCCTCGTCGTAGTTTTCATCAAACTCATCGTCAACATTATAGTCTATGAGTTCGAGTATCAGTTCGTCCATGTCAATGTCAGCAGACTTCTTGAATGTGAACACACACTTGTGGTCAAAGAGGAATGACAGCGAACCTGTAGTACCGAGGTTGCCAGAGAACTTATTAAATATGGAACGCACGTCAGCCACCGTACGGGTAGTATTGTCTGTAAGAGTGTCTACGAACACTGCGATTCCGTGAGGTCCGTATCCCTCGTATGTCACTTCCTTGTAGTCTGACTGGTCCTTGCCCATTGCATTCTTGATAGCGCGGTCGATGTTGTCTTTCGGCATGTTCTCGCGCTTACAGGTAGCTATAATAGAACGCAAAGTAGCGTTGGTCTCAGGATCAGGACCTGATGCCTTAACTGCTATTGCTATCTGCTTACCAAGACGGGTAAAGGTTTTTGCCATGTTGCCCCAACGCTTCAGTTTGCGGGCCTTTCTAAATTCAAATGCGCGTCCCATAATTTGACGATTTTATTTTTCTTTATCTATTATTGTTATTGTTCACTTTCTGTTTGCTCAACTATCCGAGACCTTACTCTTAGCGCAATTCTGCACCAAGTTGCTTCTTCAGATTGTTGATAAGCTTATTCATAATGGCATCAATAGCCTTGTCATTGAGAGTCTTGTCAGAGTCTTGCAGGATGAAGTTCACAGCATATGACTTCTTGCCAGCAGGCAGGTTCTTACCTTCATACACGTCGAAGAGTTCTACACTCTTGAGGAGTTTCTTCTCGCTCTGGCGTGCTATCTGCTCTACCTGTGCAAACTCCACACTCTTGTCTACAAGCAGAGCCAAGTCACGCGATACAGAAGGATACTTGCTAATCTCGGTAAACTCCACCTTATTGTTCTTCACAGCCTTCATAAGTGCTGTCCAGTGGATATCTGCATAGTACACAGGAGCAGAGATGTCTGCCTTATGCAGGAGTTTTTTAGACACGATACCCATCTCTACGAACACCTTTCCACCACGGTTCTTCAGTTCTATACCGCTTGAGAAGATGTCATTCTGCGACTTTGCTGCTACTATCATTCCCATAGGAACACCAAGACGTGCGAGCACATTCTCTACATAGGCCTTCAGTTCAAAGTAAGAACTGTCCTCATCGGGATGGGCCCACGAACCTTGCACGCGCTTTCCTGTAACCCAAAGCCCGAGATGATATTCCTCGGTATAAGCCTTTATTGGATTCTCATCATCATGTTTCTCTGCATTATAGTGATAACAGTTGCCAAACTCGAAGAATCGAAGGTTGCCCATCTTGCGGTTGGCATTTCTCGTTATACTCTCAAGACCACCAAAGAGCAAAGTCTGGCGCATCACGCCGAGGTCTGCGCTAAGAGGATTCATCACCTTCACGGTGTTTGACTCTGCGTAAGCATTAAGTTCTTGATAGTAAGAGGTCTTTGTGAGAGAGTTATTGAGAATCTCATTGAATCCACAGCCTACAAGCTGCTCACCGATAAGGTTCTCCAGTTTATATTCTGCGTCAGCCTGCTCTGGTGTTGTCAGGGCAGAAGCCAGACGTGTAGGAATCTCCACATTGTTGTATCCATAGATGCGCAAGATGTCTTCTACCACGTCACATGGGCGCTGCACATCCACTCTGTATCCAGGCACTTCAAGAGTCAGCGATTCTTCAGTCTCGCTGACAATCTTCATCTCAAGACTTGTAACGATAGATTTCACTGTGTCCTTACCGATTTTCTTGCCGATGAGAGTGTCTACATAGTCATAACTGAGTTCTACGACAGCCTTTGGAATTGGATTAGGATAAATATCCTTTATCTGCATGCTTACCTTTCCTCCGGCAAGTTGCTTACAGAGTATGGCTGCCTGCTTGATAGCATAAATCTGTCCTTCTGGATCTATGCCGCGCTCAAAACGGAAACTTGCATCTGTAGACAGACCATGACGACGTGCACTCTTGCGTATCCATGTAGGATGGAAATAGGCTGACTCGAGCACGACATTGCGAGTTGTTTCGTATGTGCCCGAACCGCGACCTCCAAATACGCCGGCAATACACATTGGTTCCTTTGCATTGCATATGGCAAGGTCATGGCCACCAAGAATATGCTCCTCACCGTCGAGAGTAACAAAAGGTGTACCCTCTGGCAAAGTTCTAACAACAATCTTGTTGCCCTCCACCATGTCTGCATCAAAGCAGTGCATAGGTTGACCATAGGCCATCATTATGTAATTGGTGATGTCTACGATATTGTTGATAGGACGCAGACCTATTGTATTTAGTTTGTCCTTGAGCCATTCAGGACTTTCCTTAACATCACAATCTGTCACTGAAAGGCTGACATAACGGCGGCAAGCATCGGTATTTTCTATCTCAACATCTATTTCAAGGTCATTGTTGTCTACAGCAAACTCACTGCAGTCTGGACGATGAAGAGTTGTCTCGTAACCATTCTGCTTGAGCCAAGCATAGAGGTCACGTGCTACTCCCCAATGCGAGAGAGCATCAGAGCGGTTAGCGGTGATGTCTATCTCTATCACCCAGTCACTCTCAAGATGGAAATATTCAGCTGCAGGTGTACCGACAACAGCATCTTCAGGTAATACCATAATACCGTCATGACCATTTCCAAGGCCAATTTCGTCCTCGGCACAGATCATACCGTTGGACTCTACACCACGCAGTTTACTCTTCTTAATAGTAAATTCTTTGTCACCATCATAGAGCACACAACCCAAATCAGCCACGATGACCTTCTGACCTGCTGCTACATTAGGGGCACCACAGACAATCTGCTGAGGAGCATCCTTACCAAGATCTACAGTGGTAACATGCAGATGGTCACTATCAGGATGCATTTCACAAGTAAGCACCTTTCCGACATAAAGTCCCTTAAGACCACCTTTTATAGACTGCACCTCTTCCAAGGCATCCACTTCCAAACCGCATGAAGTAAGTGCATCCGACACTTGCTGCGGAGTCAGGTCGAAGTCAACATACTCCTTGAGCCATTTATAAGAAATATTCATTGCAATGATTTGTTGTTCAATATGTAAGTAGACGTAAGTCCGCTTTAACCAATTTCAAATGCAAAATTACCAAATTTCACACAAAGGACAAAATAAATACAAGACATTTGTTAGTAGGTGCTGCG
>CAVKNF010000090.1:0-10049 GCA_963657415.1 bacterium
GATTAAAAGGGTGGGGTTCCTCCCCTCCCTCGGGAGGGGCAGGGGGATGGGTTATTTCCTCCCTGGGGAGGGTTAGGGGGGAGGGGTTTCTTTATTTTAATCTTTTCTCGATTTCCTCCAGTGGCAAACCCTTGCCTACGATCTTGCCTTCGGGGTCGATGAGGATCGTGTTGGGGATGGCGCGGATGTCATATATTTGACCTGCCTTGCAACTCCAACCCTTGAGGTCGGACATGTGGTGCCAGGGGATGGAGAGTGACTCGATGGCTTTCTTCCATGCCTCGGCCTTGTTGTCGAATGATACGCCCACGATGTCGAAGTTCTTGTCCTTGTTCTTGTTATAGAACTCTATATACGATGGCATGGCGGCACGGCATGGACCGCACCAACTTGCCCAGAAGTCCACGAGGATATATTTTCCCTTGCCGGCATAGTCAGACAGGCTGACGGTCTTGCCGTCGGGAGTCTCCATGGTGAAGTCGATGAACTGCTTGCCGGGTAATGTGGCGATGGCGTTCTCCAGTCGCATGGCGATGTCCTTCACTGTGGCATCATCCTTATATTCTTCAGGCAGGGTGGCGAGCAACTGTTGGTTTTCCTCTATGCTGTTGTTGCGGCTATACTGCTTGAATAGCATCACGCCTACGGGCAACTTGATGTTCTCCTTCATGCAAGCCTTGCGCATGTCCTTAATCTCGTTGTCAAGACGTGTGTACTCCTCTCGGATAAGATTTATGGTGTCCTCCGAAAGGTTGTCGTGGCTTGCTATGCGTCGCAGTTCATCCTGACGGTCTTCAGGTGTTGCCAACTTGTCCTGCAGGTCCTGATAGATGTCATTGTTCTTTGTGCCGCGCACGGAGTTAGCCTTTGGATTGAGGTGCGCCTTGATGGTGCCTTCCTCCACAAACATCTCCGCCCAGTGCAGGCGTCCGCCGAGTCTATAGTTGAGATAGCGCACTTCAGGCTTCTCGGTTGTGCCCGCGAATCTGAATGCGTCATTCTCCAGTTTCATGGAGTCAAGATGAGCGAGTTGACCGTCTATTGCCTCGCTGAAATAGATAGTTGTGTTTGCAGGGATGCCCGTGGCAGAACCTTCTATCTGCCAAGACTTTTGGGCGAAGGCTGATGCCAAGGGCATAGTCATCGCCACGATGCTGATAAGTAGTTTGTTCGTCATAATAGTGTAATGAATGTTATTTTATGCATCAAAAGTACACAAAATGTTACATAATGCACACAGACGTATAATTTATTTGAAATAATTTTCAGTATTTAGTCATTTATTTATATCTTTGTGCCATACTTTAATGATGATTAACATCTCAACTAACTGTATGCTTATGCAAAAATAAAAACACGACCATACACACCATGAACAATTGGTTGCTTGCAACCACATTATTATTATAATCAACTAACAAAACCAAAATGCTTATGAAAAAGATTTTACTTCCTATCGTAGCCCTGTTGTTTACAGCCACTGTCGCTAATGCTCAGGAAACAAGTAGTGACGAGAGCAAGACATCTCTCTTGCCTTATGGAGTTCTCACCGAGACCACAGGTGACGCATCTAAGATTACAGGTGCGGATGAGGTTTATGATATGTATGTTAATATGTTTGGTATGGATATGGACGCAGTATTCTCGCGTTTCACTGCCGAACAACTCGAACCATATGTAGGCTACAAGGTAGTGGGAATGAGCGTTGCTGGAGTATTCGGTGGTGAGACTACAGACTTCCTGCTCAACATAGAGTGCAACCAGACTTTCAATGAAAAGGAGCAAATGAGTTCCAAGAACGTAGCCATTGCCAAGGGTGTGAAGGCTACTCCTTCCGTACCTTCAATGAGCATCTACAATTGGAATGATGTTACATTTGAGACTCCTTACACCATTCCTGCAAAGAAGGCAGATGCTGTGGAAGGTGATCCTGATGATCTGCAGGACCTCTATGCTGGTTACTGGATAAAGGATAGCGAAGGCAACATGAATCTCGGTCAGTTGCTCGTAGCCCAGCCATATGATAATTCTGAGATGAATCCAGGTTGGTATTGCCAGCAGACAGGTTCTTCCACCAAAGTGCCAAGACTTTCAGGACTTGGAATTAACCTTCTTCCTGTAAAACTCATCCTCGAGAAGTCAGACGCTGACGGCATCGCTGCCACAAAGGTTGCTTCCGACGCTAAGGAGGCATCACGCTATAGCCTCGACGGCAAGCGCATCTATCTGCCGGCAAAGGGCATCAACATCGTGAAGATGACCGACGGCACCACACGCAAGGTGGTAGTGAAGAAATAAATACCATGACACATTAGCCGTGCGCCATGAGGGGCAACATTCTTTCTCTGACCCTTCATGGCGCATATGGCTTATACCTATTTTAATATAATATAATGACAAAACTCAATCATCTGCTTGCAGGTGTTGCTTCGCTATTGTTGTTTGCCGCCTGTTCCAATAATGACGACCTCGATACGGCATCGCAGATAGTGCTCTATGACAATGCCTTCAACATAGGCAGCGGCGTCATATGGCAGGGCAACCCATATACCATCGCCAATACTCAACCCTACACTTGGCACGACACCTACGTCAACGACCAGGGCGTGACCGTGACCGACGATGTGGAGGGCATCACCGTGAGCGACAACAGCACCCAACTGGGCAACTACACCATATCGCTATATGAAACCGGACTTACCTATAGCGCCGACCTTGCTTCCGCCAAGGGCAAGGGTGCCGTGGTGAGCATGCAACTCTGCTCTGCCGACGTCAACGGAGTGAAGGAAGGCACCTACACATATAGCGAGACCACCGAGGCGGGCACATTCCGCGCTTACTGCTCGTCGGAATATCAGTCGCAGAAGACCATCAAACCTGCAGCCATCACCGAGGGCAACGTCAGCGTGGCGAAGAATGGCGACAACTATAATGTCACCATAAGCGGCAAGACATCCTTTGGCGGTAGTGTGGAGGCAAAATATGAAGGTCCGCTCGAGATATGCAAGATACCACAGCAGACATCGCTCGAATATAGCGACGTGAGCATGGCGGGAATGATTGACTCCGTGAAGATAGACGTCTATTATGGCGACGTGCTGCTCGGTTCCACTACCGAACTCGACAACGGCAATCCTGACTATCCCGACTTCGGCACAGGCTTGTCATTCTTCTCACTCACATCAGGCATAACCCAGACGGCATCGGCCACGAAGAAAGACCAGGCCGACATCGCCCTCTACTGGAATGAAACAGACAGTTGCTTCCGTTTCCAGTCGCCCATAACCATGCGCCAACACCTCGGCCACAAGGTGGAATATCTCTTCCCTTGCCACACAAAATATATGAAGGCTCCCGAGTCATTCACCGACACCGACTTCGAAAACCTTGACGCCACGGCATTCAATCCCGACATAGAGGAATCGGATGTGGAGATACCTGTCACCACTTCTGATGACTTCGAGACCAGTTACGTGTTCTTCGAGACGGGTCACGGAGTGAAGGGCGTGATGCGTCTTAAGCAATACACTCCGCGGAGCGAAGGGTCATACGACTATTACGGCGTGATGACATATAAATATCAGATCGGACCGAAACTGCTCATGGACATAAAGTGTCCTGCCATAGTGTCCAATCCCCAGATAAGATAAGACTCTCCCCGATATACATTATTATATATATAAGACATGAACATGGACAACAAGTTCTATAATCATATATCACGCACCCTGCGCCCCTTGGCCCTGATGCTTGCCCTTATGGTCGCAGCCATGCCGACATTGGCAACAGACGCAGTGGCTCCCGACATGCAGCAACAGCAGAAGGCGCAGACTCTGCGAGGCATCGTCACCGACGACAACAAGGAAACTCTGCCCGGCGTGACAGTGTCGCTAAAGGGATCGACGAAGAAGACAATGACCGACGTCAACGGTGCCTTCTCCATCGCCATACCCAACGGGCAGAAGGTCGTCACGCTGGTATTCTCTTATATCGGCATGAAACCGCAGACGGTGCGCGTGACCGACATCTCAAAGGTGATGCACGTCACCATGCAGGAAGATGCCAACACCATCAATGAGGTGGTCATCACGGGTATGGAGGTCATCAATAAGGACCACATGACGGGTAGCGCCTCGGTCATCACCGCCAAGGACCTGAAGATGCAGGGTATCACATCCATAGACCGTATCCTCGACGGACGTGTGGCGGGACTCAACTCCACTACCATCTCGGGTGCGCCGGGCACACGTTCGCAGATAACCATACGTGGTGAGAACAACCTCAGCGGCAACACCGAACCCTTGTGGATTGTCGACGGACTGCCCATGACATCGGGCGTGCCTACGAGTTCCACGGGCGACTATGCCGGCACCATCATGCAGGACGGTGTGGGCAACATCATGCCTGACGACATCGAGTCGATAAGCATCTTGAAGGATGCTTCGGCAGCCGCCATCTATGGTGCTAGGGCTGCCAACGGTGTGATCGTCATCACCACGAAGAAGGGATTCAGGTCGAAGACGCAGGTGAGTTACAGCGGTACTTACAACTGCTCCATTGCTCCGCAAAACAATCTGAGTTTTATGAACTCAGAAGAGAAACTGCAGTATGAGCGCTCCATAGTGGACAACTACGGACTGAGTTATGCCAACGTGACCGGACGCGGAGGCTACACCTATAAGCGAAGCGTCGACGGATATATCACTCCCGAGGAATATCAGCAGGAACTGCAGCGTCTGTCGGGCATCAATACCAACTGGTTTGACGTGCTCTTCCGCACCGCCCACTCTCAGTCGCACAATGTAAACCTGCGAGGCGGTTCGGAGGAACTCACATACTACACCTCCATAAGCATGCAGGACCAGAGCGGTATCCTGATGTCTAATAGATATCAAAACTCAGGACTGCTCATGAAACTCGACTACCGACCCATAAAGGGACTCATCATAGCCGTGAACCTCTCTGCCAACGCGCGCAAGAACCGCGACAACGCGTCTGCCATAGACCCCTTTACATATGCCATGTTTGCCAATCCATATGAGCGTCCTTATAATGATGACGGGTCATATGCCGCCGACCTGAGTTATCTGAGCAACAACTACACCAACGAGCGTGCCTCGGGATATGTATACGAGAAGTTCAATATAGTGCGCGAGATGCAGGACACACGCAAGACCACCGACGGTTCGGATGTGGAGTTCACCCTCAATGCCCGCTACGAGATTATCCCAGGTCTCTCCGTGGAGTCCATCTTCCGTAAGGGTATGTCATACAACACCACCACTACGGAGATAGATGCCGGCACCTACACATCATGGGCTAATGAGCAGTTTGCCAAGACCGCTTACTCCAACTACAGCATCATGCCCGACCAGTATGACAACGGACAACTCTCGGAAGGGTCAGGTAAGAACCACTACTGGACGATAAGAAACCAGATAGACTACTCATTCAACATCAAGGAGAATCATCTCTTCTCATTCCTCGTGGCGAGCGAGGCTATGTCGAAGAAATACACAAACTTCAGTTACACCTCGCCAATATATTACAAGGACTTCCGCATCACGGGCGTGCCGGCATTCGACATCCCCGTGTCATATGAGACCATGCGCACGGTCATAGGCAATATGTTCTCTACCAATGACGGACAGGACCGCAGCGTGTCGTTTCTCGGCACCATGCGCTATGGATATAAGGACCGCTACATATTCAGTTTCAATTATCGTGCTGACGGTGCCGATGTCATAGGCGACGGCAATCGCTTCACTCCTCTGTGGTCGGCAGGATTGAGATACAACCTCCATAAGGAGAAATGGTTTAAGAATCCCGTGGTAAGCGAGTTGGCCCTGCGAGGCAGTTACGGATTTACGGGCAACATAGACCGCACAGCATATCCTTTCTCCACCATCTCCTACGGTTCGCAGATGTATAACGGCAACCGCTTCGCCACGAGTTTCACCTATCCCAACCCTACGGTGAAGTGGGAGAAGAAGCGCGACATTAACCTCGGTCTTGACATGACCCTATGGAAGAATCGCGTCAACCTGACCGTCGACTATTACTCCACACGCACCGACGATGTGCTTGAGACACTGCAGGTGCCTGCTTCCACTGGACGCACGGAGGTGACAGCCAATGGAGGTGTGGTGACCAACAAGGGTATAGAGTTTTATCTCAACGTGAAGTGGATAAACACGCGCGACATGACTTTCTCCACATCCGTCAACCTCTCGCGCAACAAGAATGTCATCGTGAAGTCGCATTATTCCTACTCTTCCTATCAGGATGCCATCAAGTCAAACGTGACCAAGGGTGGCGTGCTCAACATAATCGGAGAGGAGACAGGCGGCATCTACGGATGGGAGTTTGCCGGAGTGAATCCCGAGACGGGTAATCCGCAATACTATCTCACCGAGGAAGGCAAGCGCGCCTATGGACAGTTTCTCGAGCAAAACTCCAACAATGTGGCACGCTACCAATACTATTTTGATGCTGCCAAGGACGGCATTCCCGACAAGATAGACTATATAAGGGGTTCCAATACCAACCCTTCGTTCTTCATGCCTTCCATGAAATATCTCGGACGCTCCAACCCGAAGATAGTGGGAGGATTTGGCACATATTTCAACTACAAGGGACTGGAGTTTAGCACCAACTGGACATTCAAGGCAGGACATCTCGTGCCTAACTTCAATGACTATCAAAATGCGCCAAAGAACCTTGCTACATTCAATTCGCAGCAGGCTTCCCTGGGATATTCTTCCGACCTTGCCGTGTCAGCCACCAACCGCGAGAAGAAATATCTCTACTACTGGCAGTTTGCCGGCGACATCACGGACGTGCCACGCTTCACTACGTCAAACACCGACTACTGGACATCCATCGTGACATCCAACAAGTATTCCAAGGGTGACTATCTGCGCATGACCAATGTGTCGCTGAGTTATCGTCTGCCGGCACACATCCTGCGCAAGATGTGGGGCATGAACAACTTCACCATAGGTGTCAACGCCCGCAACCTCTTGACGTTTACCAAATATCGTGGACTCGACGTAGGTTCGGGTTCGGCATTCTCCTATCCTGTGGCAAGAGAATTTAATGTGAAACTCACCGTGGGATTCTAACCAATGGCGGGTTCTATAAATTGCACGACTATATATAATAATGATGAAAGACATGAGATACATAAAATATATCGTGGCGCTTATGATCTGCCTGCAGATGTCGTCATGCAACGATTTCCTCACCCTCACGCCCCACGACACCAAGGTGGTGAGCAGTGTGGAGGACTATCGCGACATACTGGCCAGTTACATGCGCTATCTGAAGACTCCCACACTGCCTTCGCAGGATGTGGTGATGGGTGTGGGACTGACCACACTGCCATTCTATAGCAGCGAGGTAGACGGTTCGCTGTCGATATACACGGGCGAGTCAAACCTCACCACCGAGTCGGCATACTATTATGACCGCACCAACAACGTATACACGCAGACGGGAAAAAACTCGCTGACATGGCTCAACACCAATGTCTCAGCATGGAACAATATATACAGTTTCCTTGGTCCTATAAACCTCATCATCAATGGTGTGGCTACTGCCGACGGCACCGATGAGAATCTGCGCAACCGAGTGTTGGGCGAAGCGCTCACATGGCGTGCCTATGCATACTATAAACTTCTGCAACTCTATTCGCCGATGACTGACAATAGCCTGGGCATACCCGTATATCTCACTCCCGACAAGGGTATAGGCGAGGCTATGCCAGAGCGCAAGACGCAGGCAGAGGTGTTTGGTCAGATATTCTCCGACATCAATCAGGCTCTCGACCTTCTCACCAAGACCACCAGCAACGACTGGAACTATGCCTGGTCGTCAGACTTCCTGCACGCCATGATGGCGGATGTATACGCATGGAAAGCCTGTTCTGGCGCGGCAGAAGACTCCGACTGGCAGAATGCCGAACAGGAAGCTACTACCGCCATGCGCGGACGCAATCTCGTCTCGTCGGCAGATATGCTCAAGACCATCTTCGACTGCTCCGACAATGCATATAGCAAGGAGTTGAAGAATGACGAGTTCTTCTTACGCATCATGGACGGACGCTACACCTATATCTGTGATTTCCAGTATGCCTACTATGAAGACGGAGGCGTGGCCGACGGACTGGTAAACACCAAGAATTACCGCAAGTTTGCCGACAATGACATACGCAAGAAAGCATGGTTCTCTTCAGATGGCACCCATAATGACAAGTATAATCTCATCGGTTCGGACATGTCGCAGGGTTGCCTCATGCCATTTCGTCTTGCCGACATGTATCTCATCAAGGCTGAGGCTCTGGTGCGTCAGGGTAAGACAAGTGAGGGCAAGGAGGTGCTCGATGAGTTTCGCCGTCATCGCTACACAGGCGAACTGCCCGCTGTAGGCACAGACGAGAGCGCACTTCTCAAAGCCATCCACGACGAGCGCTTCTATGAGTTTTATATGGAGGGCGACAAGGTGTGGCTCGACATGAAACGCTTTGGCGACACACTGGAGCGCACCATAGCAGGCGAGAAGAATACCCTCTCTTCCGATGACTTCCGCTACTGCTTCCCCATTCCTGCCACGGAGATGGAGACCAATAAGAAGATGGAGCAGAACCCAGGGTGGGAGAGTGTGATAGTGTATTAAAGATTATTTTAATATGAATCTTATGAAAACAAATATATCGAAGATAACTGCCATTGCCATGACATCATTGTTTGCCGTGGCATGCACACCCGACGAGGAGGTATTTCATGACAACAGTCATGTGGACCCTGCCATCGTAGACTCGGTGTCGATAATTCCCAACCAGAAATATCTCATCGCCGACGGCAATGCACAGATAGAACTCCAGCCCACAGTCTATACCACCAGTGGCACTCAGGTGCCAAGTACTCGTATCGATGACGACTGGATAGAGTATACCACCGACACACCTGGCGTGACTGCCGGAAAAACCATCTCCATAAGTGATGCCTCGCTGGCAGGTCAGACCGTGACCGTGAGGGCAAAGATAAAGCGTACGGGCAAGACTTCAGAGCCGATAACCTTCACAGTGCTGGCATCAAAGAAGGAGCAGTATGCCGACGTGCGCACCATCCCCGTCATCTTCCACGTGCTGCAGACCAAGGATGATATCGACAACTATGGCGGAGAATTCAAACTCGAGCGTATAGAGATGCAACTCAAGCGCATCAACAACATGCTCAGCGGTGCCATATCAAAGAATCCTGTTGGCGTGAACTCCAATATCCAACTCGCCATGGCCGTCTATGACCAATATGGCAACCGCCTGGTGGAACAAGGTGTGGAGCGCACGACTATCGCCGACGGGGCATTTCAGAAGAAGGACGGCAGCGACATAGACTCTCTCATCCTTGCCGAGCGACTGCTGTGGCCTGCCGACAAGTATCTCAACATATGGCTCGTCTCTGACCGCAAGGGAGTGGTGAGTGACTTTGCCAATGATGTCACAGCGAAGTGCTCACCGGCATATGTCAATGCCGATGCTACGGATATTCCAAAGGGAATCGCTCTCACCACCTATGACGGCGAGACTCTCACTCCGTCGCAATCGGGAATAATCTATAAGTTGTCGCAACTCGACGTCTCGGAGCGTAGTTTCTATGTGTCAAACAACAACAAGAAACAGGGCTACAATGAGTTGGGTTATTACTTAGGACTCTTCTATGGTCTTCTTCCCACCTGCAACTATCGCAACACCAAAGCCTCTACCGACTATTGTGATGACACTATCGACTATGCCGCCACATCTACGGGAGGCAATCAGGACTGGTATAAGACCATGAATGGCTGCTACTTCCGTGCCGAGAACATCATGGACGACCCACGCGGAGTGCATTGCTCAGTGTCGCAAGACCAAGCCATCCGCATGCGCTGGTTTATGGACAATTGCCCGGGAAGAATTATTAAAAGATGAAGACCCCACCCCTGCCCCTCCCGAGGGAGTAACCCCTCCCTAACCCTCCCCAGGGAGGGAAAGGAAAGAAGGTATTCAT
>CAVKNF010000091.1:0-10011 GCA_963657415.1 bacterium
AGAAGGATGCGCTGCATTCCTCAAAAGAGTAAAAGTTTGCATCTGATATGGAATTAACAAGGCTTACGGAAAATACAGAAATAAAGTCGTTCGACTGTGGAGATGTAGACTTGAACGACTTTATTTTAAGTGATGCTAAAGCATTTCTATCAAAGAAGATTGCAAACACTTTTCTGATAATGGATGGAGAAAACGTGGTTGCATATTTCAGCCTACTCAACGATAAAGTTTCCAAGACAGATGCGGCAAGGAACACTTGGCGAAAACTAAGAAGTAACTTTCCTCATGAAAAACATTTTAGCAGCTATCCCGCTATTAAAATCGGGCGTTTTGCTGTATCTTTAGATTATCGTAAATCTGGTCTTGGAAGCAAAATAATGGATTATCTCAAGATACTTCTTTACAAGAGTTCCAGTTATTCCGCATTCCGTTTCATAACGGTTGATGCTTATATATCTGCAATACCATTCTATGAGAAAAACGGATTCAAAACTATTCTTCTAGAAGAGGATGACGAGCATACAAGGACCATGTACTTTGACATATTGTCATTGGAGGAGGTATAATATTACAACCAAGATATCAGAATTACTATTACTTAAGATGGGAATGTTTGCCTTTATTAGCAATACTCCTGTTACACGGAATCAGAATGGATAGCCCACGGCAAGGTGGAGGCTCTGGCAATCCTTAAACTTGTTGACATTGATGAATCCTGACTTGCCTGTGTCGTAAGGCATGTGGAGACCAATTCCCCAGTCCACACGTATGACGAAGAAGTCGAGGTCATAGCGTATGCCGATGCCGGTGCCTATCGCCATATCCTGGAAAATGCTCTTCCACTTGAACATTGCTTCGTTACCACGATAGTCGTCACCCTTTAATGCCCACACATTGCCGGCATCGAGGAAAAGTGCGCCATAGAGATTGCCAAAGAGGCGCGGACGATATTCCAAGTTGGCCACGAACTTCACATCGCCAGTCTGGTCGAGATAGGATATGCTTGAGTTTTCGGCTACATAGCGACCAGGACCTATGGCGCGGGCAGTGAAGGCACGCACTGTGTTGGCACCTCCCACATAGAACTGTTCGGAATAAGGTGCCGACTCGCTGTTGCCGTAACTAAGGATGACGCCAGCATTCACATGCCCCACAAGGTCAGCATGCTCGGCAATGTGCCATTTCTTGGTGAAGTCTGACTCCACCTTGAGGAACTGGGCATATGAATTCTTAAATATCTTCTTATACTGAGAGTTCCACTTCTTTCCTGCTGCCATAAATCCCAATGACACTATGTTTCCCGACTCTGCCACAGTCGTTTCCCATGAGATGGGATTCTTCAGGTGCGACGGCGACGTATATATATATGTATAGCGCATTTTGGGTATGAACTGGTCACGCATCGTTGTTTCCAGATAAGGATTCTCCCCCAATATCTGCGAGAATTCGTCAGTCATGCTGTTCATGTAGTCATACTCGAGTATGAGAGGCGAGATTATGTGCTTTGTCGTCTCTGAGGGTTGCATGGTGAAGGTGAGTTCGCCCGACATGATGTGGCGGTTGAAATATGAACCGCGGTTGATGACCTGATTGGAACCCTTCACTATGGTCGACGGCGTGGCATAGAGTTTATAGTGCTTGATGCCAGGGAGTATGAGTCGCGGAATCTCCAGCGTGAGGTCGCCGCCATATTCATAGGAATGCACTCCCACACTCTTGCCGCTACCGCTACCGCCTGTCTGCCATTCTATGGAACCATAGAGATTGAGCGATATCTTCTCTCCATAGCGGAAGAGGTTGCGTCGCGATATGGTGAGTTCGGCACCAGGACCTATGCGACTGCTCGTCTTGCCCGTGAACTTGCCCTCGAGAGATATGTCATAAGGTTTGCCAAACACGCAGTCGAGAGCCATGTCGAGGGTGTCGCATGCGGATGTAGTGTCGCGCGGAGTGAAGCGTATGTCTATTGACGAGAAGTTCTCGTTGGCAGTCAGTCGGTTGAGTGTCTCGTTGTAGTCATCCTCGCTATAGAGGGCACGTGGGCGCAACTTTGTGTCTGAGAGTATGACGCGGGGACGCATCGGTGGACGCTTGCCGTTGTAGTGCACCGTGAGGAAGCGGTGATTGAGAGAGTCAGTCACCGTGCGGTCAGTCTGCTTGCGCAGATATATGTCGGTCTTGCCGATATACCATTTGTGCTTTACCTTACTGTCGAGCGAGTCGAGCATCTGCAGGCGCAGTTGCACCTTGCCGTCGCTCTGCAGAGTGTCGGCAAGATAGGATGCGTCACCCGAGGAATAATAGTAATATCCGTTATTGCGAAAGAGTTTGCTCAAGCGCTGGCGCTCCAGGTCAAGATTGGACACGCTGAAGCCGTCGCCCTTCTTCAGATAGGAATCCTTCAAGCCACCGCGCACTATGGAGTCCATAGACAGGGGGAAGTTGGCATATGCTATGGAGTCGAGGGTGAAGAGATGTCCCATGTCGACCTTATATGCTATCTTACCCTCCTTGGGATTCTTCATCGTCAATTCGTCATAGTCTACCCTACCCCGGAAATATCCGTTGCTGGCGAGAGTGTTCTGCGCCACAGTAGCACGGAGTATGGGGTTGACATCCGACATCAACACAGGAGTGGAGGCAAACTTCTCATTAAGCCACTTTGCCAGTCCACCAGTTTTACCCTCGGTGGCATTCCATAGCCACAAACGCCATGGGAATGGAGTGCGATGATAGGAACTGCCGAAGAATGCTCCCGTAGGGGCAGCAGCCAAGGCTGCCTCTATCTCCTCCTGGGTGGAGATGAAGTGCTGATTGCGCTCGTAGTTGGTGTATTCTATTTTCTCAAGTCCTGCATAGAGTTGCTCACCCTCCCCCAGCCCACTTGTCGTGGAGCAGGCCACGATGAGAGAAGATGTCAAAAACAAAACTATATATTTACGTAATGGCATCATTTTACTTCTCCTTTCTTTGTGTTGAGGGAATCGTTTGTGATACTTGTTGGGATGACTGACGGTGTGTCCTTACGAAACCATTTACGGAAGTCTATCAGTTCCCTGAGGCTCTGCAACTTGCGCTTCCATGCCAAACCGACGCCATATTGCCCCACATAACCTTCGAGATAATCATATGTGGCGCGGTCATAGAAGAGTCTGAGATTGGCATTGGCACTCTGGTCGAGACGATATTCGAAGGCTACGTTGTCGAAGAGGTTTTCGGCACTCGCCTGCGTGGACGACACCTTACCTCCGATGACCACGCGTATGCGGTTGTTCCAGAAACGCTTGGCAAACTTGAATGTATAGTCCGTATGGAGCGCTCCCGCGGCATCTTTGGTGTTGTCGAGACCTATGGAGAGGTCGAGTGTGCGCAGGGCATTACCCGAAATGGCATTAATCTCGCTCTGCAGGAAGGAGTTGAGGGCATCATTCATAGAGAAAGATGAGAGGTTGTTTTCATTGAGATACATACCCGTGGTGAGCATCGTCACGGCAAGTTTGCCTCGCTCCTCCTTCGACATGGTCTGCAGTTCGCCGTTGATGGTCATGTCCTCAGGTGCGGAGATAATGAATTCCAGACCCATATTGTTGAGAGTCTGGGTGATGACCACGCCGCAGTTGAATGTGACGCTGCGCGTATTCCCATCGGTGGTGACATTAGTCTTGGTGGTCTCCGTAGCGGTGATGTTGAGCGTAGGGTTCATCACCTCGCCCGTGAACTCCACATAGGAACCTTCAGAGATGGTGAATGTCTTGAGCGGTATCACTGGCAGGGAGTATTTCATCTCGCCGCTCTTTAGAGTGTAGCGTCCCGTCAGTCGCATCTCGTCGGCGCTATAGATCATGCGCAGGTCGCCACCACCTGTCACATCCAGGTAGTTGGTCTTGGTGGTGTTGAGGGCGCAAAACACACGCGCACCGTCGGCAATGGAGATATTGAGGTCCATGTAGAGACCTTCTATCTGTGGACGGACGATGGATGCCTCCTCCTGCTGATTGAAGTCGGTAAACTTCACAAGTTCGTCGAGTTTGTTGTCAGTGGTAAGAGGCGTATCGCGCATTATGTATGTGACGTCAGTCGAACCGAGTACATCGAGGTTGCCCCTTATCTGCAGGGAGGCAAGCGGACCGCTCATGAAGCCGTTGAAATTGACATAAGCCTTGCCGAAAGCCTCGCTCTTGCGGTTTTCCTTGGCATCGACGAGCAGGAAGTTGCGTGCTGTCATGCGCATTGTAGCCTTCATGTTGGAAACATCCGTGAAGTCCATATTACCATTGATGACCAGCGGTTGGTCGTTGTTGGCATACATGTTGAAGTTTTCGAGCAGGAGTTTGCTACCCTTTATCTTTACCGGTCGGTTGTCAAAGCGCATCTCCAGTCCGTAAGGTATGCTCACGAGATAGGCCGAGTCAAGATCTACCTCACCCTCCACATTGAGTTGCGAGAGCGGACCGTTCATCTTCAGTCGGCCGTCGCCGTAACCTTTAAGTCCCACTATCTGGTCGGGCACAAATCCGTTGACAAGGCTCAGAGGGAAGCGCGCCAGGTCTACGTCGGCATTGAGAGTGCCATCGGTTTCCCCAGGCGTGTAAGTACCCTTTATGGTGCCTATCTCATTGCCGTCGTGCGAGAGTATGCCGTCGACATAATGTCCGCCGTCCTCCTGTGGCATGTATACAAACTCAGTGGACAGGTCGCCCATATTCGTACCCTCATAGAAGAACTTGCTGATGTCTACGGAACTGGAGACGGAGAGTTCCTTCTCAGTCTGTATAACGTGGAAGTCACCGTTGACAACTCCCTTCACGTCAGGCATATAAGGCACAATGCCTACAATAGAGGCTAAGTCGAGCCTACTTATGCCGAGCGTGATGTCCTGCAGGGCATCCTCATTCTCGTCGTCGCTATATATCTGCAGACCCGTACCGTCGTCGGCCTTCAATTTCATGTTTGCCGACACGCGGTTGTTGTCGGCCATGAAGAGATAGTTGTCGTCGTTGGCGATGAAGTTACGATAGCCGAGCACAGCATTGGTGTCAGCCAGTTTTATGCGTATGCCACCAGGTTCGAGCATAGCCTTGAGACCGAGTTTGAGTCCGAGTTTGTCATTGGCGTCATAGAGAGCGAGGTTGCAGTTGCTGCCTGTCTCAAAGAGGCTGCCATCCAAAAGGGCATTGAAGCAATACTGCGGATTATCCTTCTCATTCTTTATCTGCGCCTTGTATTTGAAAACGTTGTCCTCAGTGGAAAGGTCAAGTCGCACCTTGTCCAACTGCATGTCAAAGGCATCGAGAGAGTCTATCTGCGCATAGCCGTTGAGTCCGTCCACGGGCGATGTCGAGATGTCAGCGTTTATCTCACGGAATGCATATCCCATCCTTTTAGCATAGGCATAGGCGAAATTATCCTGTCCCACATGCATGGAGAGATGACCTATGGGGAACACCTGCTTGATGGAGTCCTGGGATATGTATTTGCGCGCTATCTGTCGCTGTAGTTCGTCAGCAAGGTTTCCTGTCACGTCCATCAGTCGCTTGTAGCCTCCGCTGGCGCTGAAGTCGAGCGAAAGGTCGCCGCTATAAACCTTAGCCCATGTGGAGTCTTTGCGAGTGGTGGCATCTATGGAGAGTTCTTCGGTGCGATAGACGGAGGCTGTGTCCCTTATGAGCACGTCGCTGACATATCCCTGGAGTTTGTAATATTCGTCCATATCACTACTTACGTCCATATGGGCGCAGAGCGAGGTGGAGAGAGGAGACTCTGTGAGTTTCATGCCATAGAGGTCGGCCTTGTCGAGCGAACAGGTGAGAGTGGCCTTCACATCCTTACGGTCGAGCAAGGCATCGAGCGAGATGTCGCCATTGAGGAGTTCGTTGACACAATGGATATTGGAATATGCCGTACCGTTTATCACCTTCACCATGGCGGTGGTGCCCGACAGGTCGAAGTCGCCATAGCGGAAACTGCCTATCTCAGCCTCAGCGTCGAGACGTGTCTTGCGTGAATAGATGTCAGTGCCGATGCCGTCAACCTTTATCTTACCTGTGAAAGGCGACAATCCCATCGACGGAAGAATCTGCTGCAGAGGCAACGAGCGTGCGGAGATGTCTGCCTTATAGGCCATTGTCTCCACATTGCAACGTCCATTCAGACTCACGCTTCCTCCGCCACACGACGCCTTGACATCAGCCATGTAAGTACTTCCAGATGCTGACACATTGCCTCGCATATCGATATGCGACGGCACGCGGACCATCTTACGCAAGTCGGCATCGAGGAATGAAGAGGTGACAAAGTTGAGGTTATATGTCTTTACGTCCAAATCGAGATTAGCAAGCAGATGCTTGGTATCGAGGAGATTGGCCACATAGCCAGTGGCTGTAGCCTTGAAGGCTGTAGGCAACTCGACACTCAACTGGCTGATGTTGAGTCGCTGCAGATTGCCGTCGGCCTTGGCTGACAGTGTCAATGGTCGGTGCGGCCAGCCATTTCTTATCTGTGCCGGCAAATCCTGCATGAAGAGCACGAGGTCATTCTTACCCAGTTCTGCTTTCGCGTCCACCTTGAGTTTGCCAGGATTTATCTCGTCAAAGGCATTCATGTCCATCGACATGTCGAGATTTATCTTCGACTCCGGCATTGCGGCAAGCATATTCTGCACATAGATCGTGGTAGAGTCCATCTTCACTATACCCGAGAGATGTGTCAGTTGGAGTCCGCTCTTCTCCTTGAGTGCTGCCGAGCGGATTTTCACCTGCAGGTTGGGGTCTTCATACTTGATAGCATCCAAAGCAAGGCTCACACCACTCATGGATATATGGTTGTAGTCCAAGCCTTTCTGTATAGGTTCGAAATTATTATCGTATGTAATCCGGCTATTCTTTATGTCAACCTTTCCCGTCTGATAGATGCTCTTGTGAAGGTCGAAGAGTCCATCCTTGACACTTGCCTCGCCGAGGTAAGCACCTATCTCGAGCGTGTCACCCGGCATATGCACGTTGACATTCGATTTCTTTATCTGCAGTTGCGCGAGATGTATTTTCCAAAAGTTCTCGCTTTGGGTAGTGTCTTCCTTTGCCGTGTCACTCAACTGCACATCGATGTTGGCACCGTCGAGCATCACCTTATTAAGCATCACGTCCGACTGCTTAAGGTCTATGCCGTGGCTTCTGACGAGGAGTTCGCGGGCAGAACCTTTCACCCGCGCTGAGGAGATAAAGTCAGTGGTATTGAATTGTATGGAGCGGATGTCAAGTTCATCCACCTCCACCCTCTGGCTGAGCAGAGGCAGGAGTTGCACATTGACGACAGTCCGCTTTATGTCGGCAATGGTGTCTTTGATTTGTGGCAGCGAGTCATTCTGCTTTAGCACCTTCACCCCATCTACAGCCAAGTCGAGAGGGAACGCCAAATTGACACGCTCCACGGTGATTTCCATGCCTGTCTTTTCCGAAGCGATGGCCGCTACACGCCTTACCATCCAGTTTTGAAACGGAGGGAAATAGAAGAGTGCGGTAAGGAGTATCAGCAGCGCTATAGGCGTGAGCAACGTCCATAAGGCTATCTTGACAGGCTTCTTCATGTGTATGTGGGGGCTATGTATTTGTTTCTTCTGCTATTGCTTGCCGTGTGATGTCGTGCCAGAGGTTGTCTTCGGGTATTGGAGAGAAGATGTCAATAGGTTCCTTTGACACGGGATGTGTAAATTGTACACGTCGTGCGAGGAGCGATATGCTACCGTCAGGATTGCTTCTCGGCGCACCGTATTTTAGGTCGCCCTTGATGGCGCATCCGATAGATGCCAACTGGCACCGTATCTGGTGATGGCGACCTGTCAGGAGGTTTACCTCAAGCAAGGAGTAGTTGTCAGTATGCCCGATGAGGCGATATTTCAGTATTGCTTTCTTTGAGTTGGGCACTTCATGGTCGTAGGAGTAACTCTTGTTTTGCTTCTCGTTGCGCACGAGCCATGAGGTGATGGTACCCTGAGGTTGTTTAGGCTGGTTCTTGGTTATTGCCCAATAAGTCTTGTGCACGTCGCCGTCGCGAAACATGTTGCACAGACGTGACAGCGCCTTGGAGGTCTTGGCAAAGACCACAAGACCCGACACTGGGCGGTCCAAGCGATGTACCACGCCGAGGAACACGTTCCCCGGCTTGTGGTACTTCTCTTTTATGTATTGCTTGACAGTTTCCGACAACGGCACGTCACCGGTCTTGTCTCCCTGTACTATCTCGCCACTGCTTTTGGCGACGATGATGATGTGGTTGTCTTCGTAAACTGCTTTCATTCACATTTCTTACATGTTCATTCCACCGTCGATCTGTATCACCTGACCACTGACATAACTTGCCAAGTCGGAAGCAAGGAACAGACATACGTTTGCGATGTCTTCCACCTGACCGCCACGACGGAGAGGTATCTTCTGCATCCAGCCCTTTCTTACATCCTCAGGCAACTGTGCTGTCATGGCTGTCTCGATGAAACCTGGAGCCACAGCATTGGCACGCACTCCCTTAGGACCGAGCTCCTGGGCGATAGACTTAGCCAAAGCGATCATACCTGCCTTAGAAGCAGCATAGTTGCACTGGCCTGCATTTCCATGCACGCCTACTACAGATGCCATGTTGATGATGCTACCGCTGCGCTGACGCAACATGATAGGCGAACAAGCGTGGATGAAATTGAATGCAGACTTCAAGTTCACATTGAGCACTGCGTCCCACTGAGCCTCGCTCATGCGGAGCATAAGTCCGTCCTTGGTGATACCAGCATTGTTGACAAGGATATCGATAGAACCGAAGTCCTCGTGTATCTTCTTCACCACAGCCTCTGTCTCAGCAAAATCGGCAGCATTGCCGGCATAAGCCTTGCATGTCACGCCGAGAGCCTCTATCTCCTTACGGGTAGCCTCGAGACCTGCTGCCATATCGTCATTAAGTACAAGATCGGTGAAAGCCACATTGGCTCCTTCTGAAGCAAACTTCATAGCCACGGCTTTGCCGATACCACGTGCAGCACCAGTTACAAGCGCTGTCTTACCTTCCAATAATTTCATAATTTCTTATTTGTGTTTCTATTATTTCTTTTCCTTGTTTAAAGATTTTCCGAGGGCGCCATAGACAACCTTTGCCACAAGAGGTTTGCTGGCCTCTTCGCTCAGCCCTGGGGCAATGCGTCCATAGATAAACGGCACTTCAAGACCTTTGATGCAATAGTGCGTGATGTCAGCCACGAGTTCCACATTCTCTATATCGAAGTCGCCACTGGCATTGCCTTCGGTATAAGCACGGCGGAATATGCGAAGTTCCTCATCATCAAAATTCTTGCGCACCTTCTCCACCATCCATATGTTGCGGAAGAATTCGGCACGCAGATTTCCGTTTCTCACCACTGTCTCGCGAATCATCGTGAGATGGGTGTAGATGAGTTCTATCACCTTCTCCAGAGGACTGATGTTTCTCGACGCCACCTCATCCAGTTTGTCTGACAGGCGCTCAAGTTCCGACTCTATGACAGTAGAGAAAATCTCCTCCTTACTATTAAAATAGGTGTAAAGCGTACGCCTTCCCTTGCCCGATGCCACGGCAATGTCATTCATCGTGGTGTTGGCAAAACCTTGCTTGGCAAACAACTGTCTGGCCACATCTATCAGTTTCTGGCGTGTCTTGGAGATTGACATAATCTAATGTTCTTTAGTCTAATTGCACATCTTAATAAACTTGTGCAAAGATAACGCTTTTATGATATGCAGCAAAAGGATGGGAAGGAAAAATGAAGGAAAAGAGAAAAAACTTTGCATAATATTTGCAAGTATGGACAAAAAGGCGTACCTTTGCACTCGCAATTGAGAAACACATCAAGATTGCGGGTTAAATATCGCGGAGTGGAGCAGTTGGTAGCTCGCCAGGCTCATAACCTGGAGGTCGCATGTTCGAGTCCTGCCTCCGCAACCAATATCGGCGTAACAAGTTGAGAAATCAGCGAGTTGCGCCGATTTCGCATTTAAG
>CAVKNF010000092.1:0-431 GCA_963657415.1 bacterium
GGATAAAAGAGGAGAAGAAGTATCTGCCGTAATCTATACTCAACAGATAAACCGACAGTTCCAACTTGACATAGACCGTCATAATGCACAATATGCACCGATTGGAGTTGAGACTTTCCGGCTATCGCATGACCGCTTTCTCTGCATAGACGATGATGTATATCATATAGGAGCATCCATCAAGGACTTGGGTAAGAAGTGGTTCGGTTTCTCAAAGATGGAGATTCTAACACCAGATGAGTTAGTAGAACGAATCAATCGGCAATGAACAACCCCTTCCACTACGTTCCTTCCTCAAGGATGCTTGAGGAACAAAAGATTCTGATGCAGAGGATAGAATCTCTCTGCCAGGAAGACTTTGCCTTTGCGGCAGAAGTGGAAAAGGGCAAGATGTTTGGCATACTCATCGCTCATGAGCAAGGCGACGCTAC
>CAVKNF010000092.1:474-9981 GCA_963657415.1 bacterium
CGACGCTACACGGCAGAAAGTCCTGACGGCCTACTCGGGACAGATATGCGGGCGGTTTGATATACATGGTTTCGTTACAGCCGTGTTTGACTACCTTTCAGAAGACGGATATTTCAAAACGCATGAACGCGAGATAACGGCTATCAACCATAGATTATACGACCTGAAAACATCCTCCACACGCCAGACTCTGCACGACTCTCTCCGCCACTTGCAGCAGTCTGCCCAGGAAGATATCAATGCCTACCGCGAGAAGATGAAGGAGGCTAAAGCCCGTCGTGATGCCGACAGGGCAAGCGGAGTCGCGGATACGGATAGACTCATTGCCGAGAGCCAGTTTATGAAAGCCGAACTACATCGCAAGCGACAGCAATGGAAGTACCAAATAGAAGAGGTGCAACAGCAACTTGACGACATAGAGACAGACATCCGCCGACTGAAACTCCAGCGCCAGCATATGTCCGACTCCCTGCAGCGATGGCTCTTCTCGCAGATGGTGTTTACCAATTGCCATGGAGTCAGAAAGAATGTACTGGAGATATGGCAACGCTATTCCGACTCTCAGACATATAACCTGCGTCTGCCATCGCTCCCTCCTTCAGGCAGCGGCGAGTGCTGCGAACCCAAACTGCTCCACTATGCCTACACTCACCATCTCGTGCCCGTGGAGATGGGTATGTTTTGGTGGGGACAGTCACCCAAGGGCGAAGTGCGCCGACACGGCTATTTCTATCCCGCCTGCCAAGGCAAATGTCGACCCATACTGCAGTTTCTCCTCGATGACGATGCTTTTGGCAACGATGATAACAACGGTTTGGGAGAGATGAAAATCCTCTATGAAGACGCATCCCTCATGGTGGTCGACAAACCCTCAGGCATGCTCAGCGTGCCTGGCAAGGGTGATGCGGAGAGCGTCTTCTCTATATTACAAGGCATGAGAAAGGAGTGCCCCGAACTGCAGATGGTGCACCGCCTCGACATGGACACCAGTGGACTGCTCGTCGTGGCAAAAACCGCCGAGGCTCACAAGCATCTGCAACAGCAATTTGCCTCCCGCACAACACACAAGACCTACACGGCCCTCCTCGAGCATGACGTCACAGGCGAGGGTAGGGTAGACCTGCCTCTTGCGCCCGATTACGAAGACCGTCCGCGCCAGATGGTAGACCATGAAAAGGGCAAGACCTCAGTGACTCACTATAAAAGCATAGGCGACAACCGCATCCTGCTGACTCCCCACACAGGTCGCACACACCAGTTGCGTGTACACTGCGCCCATCCCGACGGTCTCGACAATCCCATCCAGGGCGACCGACTCTACGGCAAACCCGCCAGCCGCCTGTGCCTTCACGCCACCACATTGAGTTTCACCCATCCCGCCACAGGTGAGCGCATGACATTCCACTCCGAACCAGACTTCTGACAAGCGAGCGTCATTCTGCCACTGGAATGCAGTGCGAGTCCTTTATTTCTCCTATCACTATTATACTGTGCAGACTTCCTATGCAGTCGATGTTGCCGAGAGTATTGAGCATAAAGTCCTGATAGGCTTCCATATCACGCGCATAGACCTTTATCTGGAAGTCATAGTCGCCCGTGGTGTTATAGCACTCCGTGATCTGGTCTATCGCCTGCACCGTGTCCATAAACTGCTGTATGAGGTCGTGTGTGTGCTGCTTCAGGCGTATATTGCACAGCACTATCACATGATTGCCCATCTTCCTGTGGTCCACCACCGCCGAATAGCGCTTTATATATCCGTCGCGCTCCAGACGCTTCTGACGCTCAAATGCAGGTGAGGGCGACAGGTGCACCTTTGCAGCCAGTTCCTTCACCGTAAGACGCGAATTCTCCTGCAGCAGCCGCAGCATCTTCACGTCAATCTCATCAAGTTTCTCTTGTGTTGCCATTACTTTGTTATATGTTTTTGCCGAATATTATTCTGCTATATAGACAAATCTGTAGCAAAGTTAGCATATTATTCCGAATTATAAAGAATATTTGCAAGATACTTTTATGTCTATTACCTTTGCACTCGCAATTGCAAAACGAGAGAAGGTGGGTTCTATAAATTCCCACCTGAAACAAAACACATTTATCAATCAAGACAAAAAGAAAGGAAATATATTATGAGCAAGCAATACAGAACCGACGTAGTAGGCAGTTTTCTCCGCCCTGCAGAATTGAAGGAAGCACGAGCACAGTTTGCCGAGGGCAAGATATCAGCCGCTGACCTGCGCGCCATAGAGGACCGTCTCATCACCGACCTCGTGAAGAAGCAGAAGGCACACGGACTGCACTTTATCACCGACGGTGAATATCGTCGCAGTTACTGGCATCTGGACTTCATGTGGGGCTTCAATGGCGTGGAGCACATTGAGTTAGACCACGGCTACCAGTTTCATGGTGAGGAGACGACAAAGGGTTCGCTCCGCCTGACAGGCAAGATTTCGGGCGAAAACCACCCGTTCATAGACGACTACAAATTTGTGAAGCAATTTGAAGAGGACGGCATCGAGGCAAAGCAGACAGTGCCCGCTCCAGCACAATTCCTCGCCGAACTCTTCCGTGGTGACAATGTGAAGAACACGCGCCAATTCTATCCTAATACTGAAGACCTCATCAAGGACATCGCCAAGGCCTATGCCACCTTCTTCCAGGAGATATATGCCGCAGGTTGCCGCACCGTGCAACTCGACGACTGCACATGGGGCATGATTGTCGACGACGACTTCTGGCAGTCTATGGCAGGTAGCGGCTTCACCCTGGAGCACGAGGCTCTGCAGTATCTCAGCGTCAACAATCTTGCCATCGAGGGTGCGCCTGCAGGACTCACCATCAACACCCACGTTTGCCGTGGCAACTATCATTCATGCTATGCCACCAAGGGAGCCTACGACCCCGTGGCGCCTTATCTCTTCGACAAGGAGAATGTGGAGACCTATTATCTCGAGTATGACGACGAGCGCTCCGGCACCTTCGAACCACTGAAATATGTTTCCGGCAACAAGAAGGTGGTGCTCGGTCTCATAACCACTAAGTCGCCCGTGCTTGAAGACGAGGATGCTGTCATAGCACGCATCCGCGAAGCAGAGAAGTATATTCCTCTTGACCGCCTCCTCCTGAGCCCTCAGTGTGGTTTTGCTTCCTGCGAGATAGGCAACAAGCTCACCGAGGAACAGCAGTGGGCAAAGGTAGACCTCGTGCAGCGCATCGCCAAGAAAGTTTGGGGATAAAAGAAGGAGGTGCGGCACCCTCGCCGTACCACGTTTGTAAACAATGGTAATGAAGGAGGTACGGCGCCCTCGCCGTACCATCTCAAGCTTGAGTTTTCTTTCTTGAGATGGTACAGCGAGGGCGCTGTACCTCCTAAGGAATGCCTTCTACTCTCTTGTGATTGTTGATTGATTGGGCAAAGCGGAGACGCTTCGCCTACTATGAAATGTTGAAGAAACCAACCTCCATTTTTGCAAAACTTCGTTGCGCGGATTGTGCGACATATGTCAAAAACGTGCGCGACAAATGTCATAAACATTTGCGACATACGTCAAAAAGATGTGCAACATATGCCGCGCAACTCTTTGGCATATGTCGCACAATCCGCGCAACGAAATTTTGCAAATGTTGCGCGCAACTTCTATAAACATGGCACGCGACTTCTTAACGTTTCGCCTACTATGTCTTAGAATTCGTCGTAGTCGCCCTCTTTGTCCTTGAGGTCTTTATATGCCGCCTTCATGCCCTGCATGGTTATCTCGATGTCCTTGTCTATGGTGCGGGGCTTGTCTGCAGTGGAGTGGCTGAGTAGCCAGTCGTAGGTTTCGCGCATATAGAAGACTCTTGCCAGGGCGCCGTGTGATGCTCCCTTAAACCAGTCGTAGCGCAGCAGACGGTCATTGCCGCTGTCGGTGAGCGAGTCTACGATCTTCTTCGACTCCTTGATGTTTACCGCCCTGTCAGCCGTGCCGTGCATTATCCACAGGGGCAACTGCCCCATGCCGCTCACGTCCTTGAGCGTGGTGCCGCCGCAAAGAGCCATCGCCGCAGCCACCTTTTCGGGATATGTGCCCACGAAGTCGAGAGTGCCATATCCGCCGAGACTCATGCCGAGCACGAAGATGCGGGTCGTGTCTATGGCATAAGCCTGTTTCATCCATTCTATGAGGTCATTGATTTTGCGCGGACTCCACGATCCGCCGGGATTTTGTGGTGCGAGCACAAACATCGGCATGTCGAGTCCCTCGTCGATGGCATCGAGCACGCCATAGCGGCGCACCTTCTGCAGATTGTTGCCGCAGAGGCTCGCGCCGTGCAGGAAGACTATCAAGGGCAGAGGGTGCTTGTCGGTGTTGTATTCCTCGGGAGAGAATACCCAGAAATTGTATCCTCCCTCCACTTCATTCCTTTTTTCCAGAAACTCTCCCCTCGGTTGACTTTGCGCCGATGCTGTCATGACAAAGCAGAGGGCAAGTATCATCACAACTATGCGACGCATAATGCACCTCTCCCTTCTTAGAAATAAAGTCCCAGTCCAATTTTCACTCCGAAGCGACTCTTGTTGGCAAAGTCGGAGAGTGACATGTCATAATAGACGCTCGGTTCGATGGTGAGATGCTTGTTGAGGAAATAGCAGTAGCCCACCTCAGGCGTAATCTGCAGGTCATTGTAGTCGGTGGCGCGGTGCAGATATTTCACTCCTGCCTGGAGGAAGAGTCCGTTTTGCTCTATGAAATAACGGCACTTGGCACCGAGATAGAGTTCCTGTAGGTCGGAATTGCTGTAGGTGAATCCTGCCTCGGCTGCTGCCAACCAGTCGTCACGAAACATGTAGCCGGCATTGACGCCCACGCCAAGTTGCATCTTGGTGGTTTCACTGTAGGAGATACCTGCACCGTCGAAACTGGTGGCTATGTAAACCTTGCCTTCCTCAAACTGAGCAAAGGAGGCGGCAACACCGAACATGGCGAACATTGCCGCGAGGATAAATTTCTTCATATCGTATGATTTAGTTTTATTAGATTGTATGACCTTAGTTTTTTTATATCGTATGACCCTTGTTAATGATATTGTATAACATTATCAATGATATTGTAGACCCTATTTATTTGTTCATGCAACCAAAGTTAGTTTTTTTTCTTTATAATCGCAACAAGAGACGGAAATATTCTTGTTTTTTAGCACAAACGGGACACAAAGTGGCATAGAATTGTTAGGATGTACGGCGCCCTCGCCGTACCACTCAAGCGAGCAGTGGTAAAGTAGTAGGCGAAGCGTCCTCGCTTTGCCCCGCTAAAGAGAAATTCTCAATAGAGGAGGGTGCAGCGGGGACGCAGCACCTACTAAAGTTACTATTTTCTCGCTTGAGATGGTACAGCGGGGCGCTGTACCTCCTATGGAATGCCTCTGTTTGCTTGTGATTGGTACTTGCGATGGGTACAGCGAGGGCGCTGTACCTCCTATAGTTTCTTACTTTTTCTTTGGTTTGCGGCGTGCCCATCCCTCTTCGCTGAAGTCGGGCTCCTCGCCTACGAGTTGTGTGCCACGGCTCTTCTTGCCTTTCTTCTTGCCGTTTACCACGGTGTCGCCACGCAGCACCACGGCATCGCTGCCAGAGAAGAACTGGCGCCAGTCATCATTGTGCTCACGTCTGCCTCCGTCGTGTCCGAAGGCTGCCTTGCGTGCCTCCACTCCTTTGCGGCGAGGCTTTGATGTATGCTGGCTGTCGCGGCGTGGGCGATCCTTGCGTGAGGAGTTGTCACCTCCACGGCGCGTGTTGGCAGGAGCCTGGCTCTTGTCTTCGCTCGGATTGCAGCGCACTTCGATGCCACGATAGTAGACGCCATTGATGGAAGACATCACATACTCTGCATCCTCCGTAGGAATCTCGATGTAGGCAAACTTGCTGAAGAGGTCGATGTGTCCCACCTTCTGTTTGCCGCCGAGATGCTTGTTGAGAAACTGCATGCACACGCCAGGATAGAATCCGTTGTCCTTGCCGAGGTTGATAAAGAGGCGCTCATAGCCTTCCTCTGCCGTGCGCTGTCCGCGCTGGTTTTTCTTGGCATTGTCATTCTTCTCCTTCTTGCCCGACGGCTTCTCTATCTCGGGAGCGTCGGCATAATAGGAGAGGAATCGTCCGAAGGTCATGGTGACAATCTTCTTTATGATGTCCTCCTTGTCGACAAACTCGAAGTGGCGGTTGATCTCCGTCATGAAGGGTTCGATGAGTTCCTCGTCGACATCCATCTTCATGATGTCGTCCATGGCTTTGTAGAGTTGCTTGGTGCATATCTCCTGCGGTGTGGGCAGTGTGCCGTCGACGAATTTTTTGCCTATTACCTTCTCCACGCTACGCACACGGAATTGCTCCTTCACGTGTATGATGGAGATGCTGGTGCCATTCTTGCCTGCACGGCCTGTACGGCCAGAGCGGTGAGTGTATGACTCCGTGTCATCGGGCATGCCATAGTTGATGACATGAGTGAGGTCGTCGACATCGAGACCGCGTGCTGCCACGTCGGTGGCAACGAGCAACTGCACGGTGTGCTGGCGAAACTTCTGCATGGTCTGGTCGCGCTGTGGCTGCGAGAGGTCGCCATGGAGCGACTCTGCATTATATCCGTCCTTGATGAGTTTGTCGGCTATCTCCTGAGTCTCGAGTTTAGTGCGGCAGAATATGATGGCATATATCTTGGGATAGTAGTCCACGATGCGCTTTAGTGCAAGATATTTGTCCTTGGCATGCACGAGATAATATATGTGGTTGACATTCTCGGCACCCTCGTTGCGTGAGCCTACGACTATCTCCTTGTATTTGCCGAGATAGCGCTTCGCCACCTTTTCCACCTCCTTGCTCATGGTGGCGGAGAAGAGGAGTTTTCTCACCTCGCCGGCATCGTCGCCGTCCTGTGGCAGAGCATTGAAGATGTCCTCTATGTCATCCTGGAAACCCATATTGAGCATCTCGTCGGCCTCGTCGAGCACCACCGACTTCACATTGTCGAGTTTGGCGATGCCGCGGTTCTTGAGGTCTATGAGACGTCCTGGTGTAGCCACGATGATCTGTGCGCCGTGACGCAGGGCACGTATCTGCTGGTCCATACCCGTGCCTCCATATACGGGCACGATTCTCACGTTCTCCGTATGCTTTGCGAAGTCGCTGAGGTCATCAGATATCTGCAGGCAGAGTTCGCGTGTAGGACTGAGTATCAGAGCCTGAGTCTCCTTGATGGTGGGGTCTATGCTTTGGAGTGTGGGAATGCCATAAGCGGCGGTCTTTCCCGTACCCGTCTGTGCAAGTGCTATAAGATTGTCTTTCTCTCCGAGGACAAAAGGGATTACTGCCTCCTGAATGGGCATTGGGTAAGCGAAGCCAAGTTCTTCGATCGAACGCCGTATCTCTCCCGATACGCCAAGTTCTTCAAATGTCATATAAAAATAATCTGTGTATTATAAATGTGTGTCGTTTGCAAAGTTACGCATTTATAATGAATTTCCGTGATTATCATATGGTTTTAACCCATAAATGACGTAAATTTGCATTATGGTGGGAGTTTATATATATTCCACCTATAATCAATATCTTTATATAATATGCGCAGAAAGAAGAGTAGTGTCAGCAGTATAGTCATTCTCGTGCTGGTGATGATAGGCACCTACGGGTGGAACAAGTTAGGGTCGCAGAGTCCGTCGTCGGAGGAAACGACAGTAAGCACCACGACCACAGAGTCGGATGACCAAAGCAACAAGACCGTAGCCTATGGCAACGGGAGTTACGAGATACCCACTATCACGGTGAAGGGCGTGCCGTCGCAGATACTGAAGCGCTATTCCTACACCACGTCCTACAACAAGGACACGCGCAACCCCAACTGGGTGGGCTGGGCGTTGACCTCCGACCACACCGACGGTGAGTATGCACGCAAAAACCACTCCTTCACCGAGGATACCGACGTGCCGGAGCCAAGGGCCACATATGCCGACATCAGAGAGGGCGAATGCGGATATCAGCGCGGACACATGTGTCCTGCAGGTGACAACAAGTGGGCATATGAGGCACAAAGGGACGCATTCCTCATGACCAACATATGTCCGCAAAACGGCAATCTCAACCAGCACGACTGGAAATATCTGGAAGAGGAATGTCGCACTTGGGCGCAGAAATACGGCAAGATATACATCGTGGCAGGTCCTATCTTCTATAATAAAGACTATCAGACTGTGGGAGAAAACCGCGTGGCTGTGCCCGACGCTTTCTTCAAGGTGATATTGCGCACGGGCACCACCACTGCCGACACCAAGACCATAGGTTTCATCTATGCCAACCAGACAGGCCATCACAAGATGGACTATTATGTGCGCAGTGTAGACGAGGTGGAAGAAGCCACTGGTTACGACTTCTTCCCGCAGTTGGACGACACTATAGAGAATGCCGTGGAGAAGACAAGCGACCTCAAGGATTGGTAGTGGTATAAGTGTATACAAAAATGCAGTAAAAATCATATGTTGTAGGATATACAAGCATATGATTTTTACTGCATTTTTTTGTGGTCCACGATTTTATTCGTAGTTTTGTGGCATCAAGACCAAAGTGTGCGTGGCTATGACTGAAATCGTAAACAAATATCCGGTAGGAATACAGACCTTTGAGAAGATACGAGAGGGTAATTATCTTTATATTGACAAGACTAAGTACATCGTAGATTTTTTGTCGAAAGGTATGACGTACGTCTTTCTGAGCCGTCCAAGGCGGTTCGGCAAGTCGCTCTTTGCCTCCACCCTGCAGGCTTACTTCGAGGGAAGAAAGGAACTATTTGAGGGTCTCGCCATCGCCGACTATGAGAAGGAGTGGGTGAAGCATCCCGTGCTCCACTTTGACATGAGTGGGGCAAAGCATATGGACCCAGAGCATCTGGAGAGATATCTAGCAGACATGCTGGACGACCAAGAGGCTCCCTTTGGATATAAAAGCGAAAAAGTGGATGCCAATATCCGACTGAAAGATTTGGTCGTGCGTGCCCACGAGCAAACGGGACAAAAAGCTGTGGTCATCATTGACGAGTATGATGCCCCATTGTTGGATGTAGTGCACGAGAAGGAAAATCTGAAGGTATTGCGCCACATCATGCAGAACTTCTACAGCCCTCTTAAGAAACTCGACCCCCATTTGGAGTTCACTTTCATCACGGGCATCACCAAGTTCTCGCAGCTCAGCATCTTCAGCGAGTTGAACAACCTCGACAACATCAGCATGTTCGACCAATACTCCGCCATCTGTGGCATCAGCAAGACAGAACTCACTACCGTGATGCGTCCCGACGTAGAAGGACTGGGAAAGGCGCTCGGAATGACATACGAAGAGTGCTTGGATGAACTGCGCCGATACTACGACGGCTACCATTTTGGCAAGAACTCAGAAGATGTGTTCAATCCGTTCAGCCTTATCAGATGCTTGAACGCCCAGGACATAGGCTCCTATTGGTTTGGCTCGGGTACACCTTCCTACCT
>CAVKNF010000093.1:0-9895 GCA_963657415.1 bacterium
TAGAGCATCTGACTACGGATCAGAAGGTTGTGGGTTTGAATCCCGCGCGAATCACGAAGAAGAGATTTAAGTAGATTACTTAAGTCTCTTTTTCGTTTTATGCCACTCTGGTGCGCGGTTATTGCAGAATTGCAAACTTATATTCCTTAAACGGTTTTCTTAGGACAAAAAGCATCAAATGGACATTTGGTGCACTGTGGTTTCAGGCTCTTGCAGACATAGCGCCCATGAAGAAGAAGCCAATGGTGGGCGCGGCACATGTCTTCTGCAGGAATATGTTTCACCAAAGTCTGCTCGACTTTGAATGGAGTGTTGGCGGTGCTTGGCACAAGTCCCAAGCGGTGGCTGACACGATAAACGTGAGTGTCGACAGGCATGGCACTCTGGGCAAAGGCTACGGCAAGCATGACGTTGGCAGTCTTGCGTCCTACGCCAGGCAAGCGCAACAGTTCGTTCATGTCAGAAGGCACTTCACCGCCATAATCGCTCACGAGCATTCGCGAGAGTTCCACCAGATGCTTGGCTTTGGCATTTGGATAGCTGACGCTCTTCACATATTCGTATACCTCATACTCTTCAGCCTCCGCCATAGTTTGGGCATCAGGATAGGCACGAAACAATTCGGGAGTGATGATGTTTACACGTTTGTCGGTGCACTGAGCCGAAAGCACCACAGCCACAAGCAACTGAAATGTGGTGCCGTAGTTTAGCTCCGTGTCAACATCACCCTGCTCACGACGGAAATAATCCAATATCCTGTCGTATCGTTCCTGTAGTTTCATGTCTTAATATTACATCATGTTATTACTCCCCGAGCCATTGCTTCATGTTGGAAGCTGTGCTATACAGACTGTCCTCCCAATTGTAGAGGAAGTCGTCGATGAGCCAATTGCCATTATGTTTTGTCATCTTCACATAGACATCATTTTCTTCACCACAGTTTTGCAGTGTCACCATCATGATGACACCGCCGTCGGCATCTTTCACCTTGCGCATGCCGAGCAGTTTCAGTCCCTGGCAGTCCTGAGCGTTAATCCAAACGTCCCAGTCTATAGGTCCCATCTCCCCTTGTTTGTCTGCTTTCTCATTGGTCTGCTTCTGCAGAGCCTTGTAATCGTCGGTGACAAACTCGTCGAGATTGGAGATGTCCGTACCTTTGTTTTCGTCGCTATAGTCCTCCACCACCTTTGAGTAGATATTCTCCAGAGCCTGTTCTGGAGTCTGCTCGGCCAGGGTTTCCGTGTCGTTTGAAGATGACTTGTTTGCTTTCTTGTTGCCACATGATGACAGAGTCAAGAGAGAGGCGATAGTGAGGATAAGAAGTGATGTTCTCATAGTATTAATGTTTCCTTATGAAATCCACGAAGGAATATCTCTGATGATGCTTCTCATCTATGTCATGGTCTTCGCGCTCGCATTCCTCCCATCCCTCGGAGAAGTCGGGGAAGAAGGTGTCAGCCTTGTCGGGAGTATCGTGGATGAGTGTCAGGCAAAGACGGTCTGCCATTGGCATAGCCTCTTGATATACGGAGTTGCCACCTATTATATATATATCCTCGTCAGCAAGGCAGTGTTGCAGAGCCTCCTCAAGACTATGGTAGAGGTCACAACCGGGAAAGTTCTCTGCTTTGCCTGTGCGTGAGAGCACTATGTTGCGTCTGTTTGGCAGCGCGCCTTTAGGTAGAGACTCGAAAGTGCGTCGTCCCATGATGATGGTGTTGCCTGTGGTGAGGGCCTTGAAACGCTTCAGGTCGTTAGGCAACCAGTATATCAGTTTGTTCTCGTAACCTATTGCTCCATTCTCAGCCACGGCGGCTATCAGCGACAGTCGGTACCTCTTGTTGTTTTCGATCATAATAGTCTGCTGTTTATCTGTTGATGCTTTTCCTTATTCTCCATTCCTGCGGGTAGAGGTTGTTGGCCCTGTTGCCCAAGTTCTTGACAAATCCCAGCGGTGTGCCCTTGTAGCACACGATGACATAACCCTTTGGTACGTCCGTGTCGAGAGTGATGGTCTCGCGGCGCAGATAGTTGAGAGCCTGGTCGAGAGATAGTTCGGTCATGGGATATTTCTTCTTGTCAAGGTTGGTCATGAGTGCTTCGGCATGTGCGGGGATTTTGTCTTTGCCCTTTATCGTGGGCTGAGGATTTCCGTCGTGCAGTATGCGGAGTGACTTATGCAGGTTGGCGATGTTGAGTTTTTGCTTTACCGGTTCTGCTTGTCCGTCCTTTCTCAGCACTGCCATAAACAGTCCTTCGGTCTTTGTCGTACCAGGGATGAATCTGTAGACAGGCTTGTCAAAACCCTCAAGTTTGGAACCGCTGATATGCCACTCTTCTTTCGTGTCTATGGTGACGAACTCCGCGCCAAGAGTCTCTGCTATCCACTTCACGTTTTCTTCATTTTCACTTGTATTGAAAGTGCAGGTGGAGTAAATCAGCAGCCCACCGTCGTTGAGGCATGGCCATATGTCCTCGATGATGGATTGCTGCAGGTTGTGGCAGTTGATGACATTCTTGATGCTCCACTCACCGATGGCATTCTCATCCTTGCGAAACATACCTTCGCCCGAGCAGGGTACATCCGTCAGGATAACATCAAACTTGAGTTTCGCTTTCCTGTAATCCTTAGCGTAATTGTTGGTGACGATGACACCGGGGTGTCCCTGCTTCTGGATATTCTCCATCAGGATGTTAGCGCGCTTGTGGTCTGGTTCGTTGCAGAAGAGGATGCTTCCCTCGGGCAATGCGGCGCGAGCCAGAGTGGACTTGCCGCCAGGCGAGGCACACAGGTCGAGCATGGTCACAGGATTGGTAACCTGCTGGCGAAGCACCTCGTCGAGAAACATGCTCGCTGCTTCCTGCACATAATAGCAACCGGCATGGAGCAACGGGTCGAGAGTGAAGTCGGGCTTCTCGTCGAGCCACAGAGCATTCCTGCACCATGGCACCTCCTCTCCCTCAAACTCCTTGCCAGGTTTGAAGGGGTTGAGCCTCACCGACAGAGGTTGCTTTTCGTCAAATGATGCGAGGAAGCGCGCATAGGTTTCTTCGCCAAACAGTCCTCTCGTATATTCCTCAAATTCCTTTGGTAGGGTAGTCATGAATGCTAAAAGTCTATATCAAAATAGTCGTCAGTATTAGTCTCCGCCTTCTTCTTCGGCAGAGCCTCCTGCTTGAGTTTGCCGTTCTCGTCAAACATTCCGTAGGTCGTACGCAGCACGATGAACTCCGTGCGGCGGTTGAGTTGATTACATACCTCCTGCTTTTCGCTGTCGAGTTTGCTGATGAAATCCTCCGTCAGCACATCACCCTCCTTGAGCCATGTTATCTTCTCGGTGAGTTTTTTGCGCACCGTCTTCGGTTTCTCCTTACCATATCCCACAGGCGTGAGTCGCTCCTTGGCAATGCCGTGGGCTATGAGATAGTTGACGCACGACTCCGCTCTCGCCTGCGACAAGCGCTTGTTGTAGGCCTCCGAACCGCGATAATCGCAGTGGGCAGAGAGTTCTATGGTGATGTTAGGATTGTCGTTGAGCAGTGTGACGAGTTTGTCGAGGGCCGCCGTAGACTCCTGTCTGATGTCAGCCTTGTCGAAGTCATAGAAGACATTGTCCACAACCACGGGCGCCGATATTGACGGCAGAGCAAACTGCAGAGTATATTCCTGCGACTCCTCCGATGGTTTTACGCTCAGTTCCTCCTTGTGGTTGAGATATCCCTTGCAGGTGGCAAGGAAGAGGTAGTCCACGCCCGGTGTCACCTGATAGGAGAACGAACCGTCGCTCTTCACGTTCACCTTCGTGTTAGTACCGTCATTGCCCACGATATACACCTCGGCGGCCTGCAGTTCATATCCGTCCTGCTCATATACCCAACCGATGACATTGTGCACAATCTCGGGATTTTCAAAAGAATAGATGTGGTCCCATCCGCGTCCGTCATTGCGGTTGCTTGAGAAGAAACCTCGATTATATGGTCCTTCGAAAGTAATGCCGAAGTCGTCGCCTTGAGAGTTGAGAGGATAGCCAGGATGTTCCAGATGATATTTGCGGTCCTTGCCTACCTTGGCAATATAAATGTCAAGACCGCCAAGGCCGGGATGCCCATTGGAAGAGAAGTAAAGGTCGCCGTTGGGGCGGAATACAGGGAAACACTCGTCGCCCTCGGTGTTGATGGGTGCGCCGAGGTTTTCTATACCACCAAAACCTGCGGCGGTAATCCTCACTCTCCATATGTCGAGTCCACCCTTGCCGCCAGGCATGTCACTGACGAAATAAAGCCATTCGCCATCTGGAGAAATGGCAGGATGGGCGAAAGAAGAAAGCGTGTCGTTGGAGAGTTTCACCTCCGCTGCCTTTCCCCATGCCGCATCGGCACGGCTACTCTTCACTATCTGCGCATAGCGAGGATAAGACGGATCCGTAGTGCATTGGGTGAGATACATCTCCCTGCCGTCGGGAGTAAAACAGCATGCACCCTCGTCGTAAGCAGTGTTCACGCCACCGCTCACCTGTTCGGGTTTGCTCCACTTGCCCTTGTCATCCTTTGTCGACACGAATATGTCTCCTGGCTTGGTACCCGTTATTCCCGACAGTTCGTCGCCCTCCGCCTCATTGCGTGTGGATGTGAAATAGAGTTGGTCATATTGGTCACCGAAGAGTTTAGGCGAATATTCCGAACGGCGGGAGTTGAAGATATCCATCTTCTTCACCGTGTAGCGCGATCCTTTTTCCTTCGTAGCACTTGCCGTTTGGGCAGACTCCAGACCGTTCTTCGCCAGAGTGTTGTGAGGCATGGAGTCCAGTACAACCAGAAATTCCTGTGCTGCATTCTTGTATTCGCCGTTCTTAAGAAGCAGTCGGGCATAGGCAAGTAGGTCATCCTTCGTAGCCACATTATATCGTATGGCGTTTCTATAGGCGGCGATAGCCTTCTGCGTCTGCAGAGACCTGTCATAACAATAAGCCATCTTCTTCGCCCTCTCACCTCGCTTCTGCTTCTCCTTTGGCGAAGTCTTGGAGTATGCACGCTTGAATTCGTTGGCAGCATCGTAATATTCGCCCAAGGCCAGATACTGCTCACCACGCTTGAGGTTTTTGTCAACGCCACACGATGTTGCCGTCAACGCCACAAGCAGAATCAATATGATGCGGTTCAATCTATGCATAACTACCTTTCAATAACGGCTCAAATGCTGTTTTATTGTCCTTCGATGGGTGCTCGGAATGTGCATCCTTCCTTCCACATAGAGCATCCATATGCTGTCTTGCCCTTTATGATGTGGCCCTTGCCGCACTCAGGACAGATGTCACCTTCCTTTATCTTTATCTTTTTCGCTGAAGCCGAAGCGGCCTTCTTCTTTGTCGCAGTCTTGCGCTTTGCCGGTTTTGCCTTCGTTTCTTCCTTCACCTCGCTTATGCGACGGTTGCTGTTGTCAGCCATCACCGAGTGCACAATCTCCGTAATCTGCTGTTTCAGTTCGTTGACAAACTGCCCCGCGTCATATGTCTTGTGCTCTATGTCGCGCAGTTTCTTCTCCCATATACCCGTCAGTTCGGGACTCTTCAGGAGTTCCTCGTGTATGAGGTCTATGAGTTCGATGCCCGTAGGAGTGGCGATAAGGTTTTTCCTCTCCTTGCGGATATACTTCCTCTTGAAGAGAGTCTCTATTATGGCGGCGCGTGTAGACGGACGACCGATACCGTTTTCCTTCATGGCGTCACGCAGTTCGTCATTGTCGACAAACTTTCCCGCCGTCTCCATAGCACGCAGCAGAGTAGCCTCCGTATAAGGTTTTGGCGGTTGCGTCCATTTCTCCGACAGGGTAGGGATATGTGGTCCGCTTTCACCCTTGGTGAATACAGGCAGAGGCGAGTCGTTGTCCTGTGGCGAGGCAGAGTCATCGTCATTATCCTTCGTCTTTTTGAACACCACTTTCCATCCTTCCTCCACTATCACCTTGCCCGATGTGCGAAACATCACGGGATCCATATCAGCCCTTTCCACTTGTCCGATGACGGTGGTAGTCTCAAATTTGCAGTCGGGATAGAATGCTGCGATGAAGGCTCTTGCCACGAGGTCAAAGACCCTCTGCTCCATGTCAGTCAGTCCCTGGGGAGGCACTCCCGTAGGGATGATGGCGTGGTGGTCGGTGACCTTTGACGAGTCAAACACCTTCTTGCTCTTCTTCAGAGGTTTTCCTGCCAAAGGCTTTACCAGTTCGGCATAGGGAGCCTTGCCCGCAAATGTAGTCTTGAAGAGTCCGTTCATTGTGGCAGGACACTTAGCATAGATGTCGTCAGAGAGGAATGTCGTGTCTACACGAGGATAGGTGGTAAACTTCTTCTCATAGAGCGACTGAATGAGTTGCAGGGTGATGTCGGCGGAAAATCCAAACTTCTTGTTGCAGTCCACCTGCAGAGAGGTGAGGTCGTAGAGGCGCGGTGGAGTCTCCGTGCCCTTCTTCTTGCTCGTGCTTACGACGGTGAAAGGATTGTCCTTGATGGCATCCATCACCTTCTGTCCTTCCTCCTCGGTGGCAAACTCCATCTGTCGGTAGATAGGACCTTTGGATGTCATCGTCTTGCCTTGCGCTGCAGCCTCGGCTATCTCCGCCTTCTCCTCAGCCTCTGCCTCCTCGTCGCGCGCTATGCCATTAAACTTAGTGTCGCGATATATCGTAGACAACACCCACGACTGTTTCGGTTCGAAGTGCTCTATCTCCTTCTGACGGTTCACGATAAGCGCCAGCGTAGGCGTCTGCACACGTCCGATGGAGAGCACCTGACGGTTGACACCATACTTAAGTGTATACAGTCGCGTAGCGTTCATACCCAATATCCAGTCGCCCACGGCACGCGATAGTCCTGCGAGATAGAGTGACTGATATTCGCTCTGATCCTTGAGTTTGCTAAATCCGTCGCGTATGGCTTCCTCTGTCAAAGAGGATATCCACAGACGCTTCACCGGACATTTTGCCGCAGCCTTCTGCATCACCCATCGCTGTATGAGTTCTCCCTCCTGGCCGGCATCACCGCAGTTTATAATCTCGTCAGCATTCTGCATGAGTTTCTCTATGGTGGAAAACTGCTTCTTGATGCCTGAGTCCTCGATGAGTTTTATACCAAATCGTGCCGGAATCATAGGCAATGAACCCAGTGACCACACCTTCCAGTTGGGAGTGTAGTCATTGGGTTCCTTAAGCGTGCACAGATGACCGAAAGTCCATGTCACCTGATATCCGTTGCCTTCTATATATCCGTCGTGTGGCTGTGTTGCTCCTATCACGTGGGCAATGTCTCTCGCCACACTCGGTTTCTCTGCTATGCAAACAATCATTTAGTTTCTTTAGGTGATAGTGGTGTTACAGGCTGTTGATGGTGTCTACGACATATCTCACTTCTTCATCCGTCATGACCTGGTTGAGCGGTAGTGACAGTTCCTCGCTATGTATCTTCTCCGTTATAGGCAGCGACAGCGAGTTCCACTCCTTGTAGCATTCCTGTTTGTGCGGTGGAATAGGGTAGTGGATGACAGTTCCGATACCCTTCTCCTTCAGTTTCCTTTGCAGTTCGTCGCGTTGTGGTGACAGCACGGGGAATATGTGGTGCACACCGTCGCGTGGTGGCAAAGAGAGAATATCCGTCTTGATGTTGTCCACATAATAGTCGGCTATCTCCTGTCGGCGGCGGTTGTCAGCATCGAGATATTTCAGTTTTACCGACAGCACCGCGGCGTTCATCTCGTCCATGCGGGAGTTAAGTCCTTGGTATCGGAATACATATTTCTTCTCCGAACCGTAGTTGCCCAATGCCCGCACGACCTCTGCCAACTCCGCATCATCTGTCGTCACTGCCCCTGCATCCGCAAGAGCACCGAGATTCTTTCCTGGATAAAAAGAGTAGGCTTCGCATCCCCGTATGCCATCCTTACGCGACCTGATTGGTAGACCGTGTGCCTGGGCGCAGTCCTGCAAGAGCAGAAGATTGTGTTTGCGGCATATGTCGCCTATGCGGTCGGTGTAGGCATCATACCCATAGAGATGCACTATCATGATGGCTCTTGTGCGAGCCGTTATCGCCTGTTCTATAAGAGAGTCGTCGATCTGAAAATTCTCGAGACGCGGTTCGATGAACACCGGTTTCAGTTTGTTGTCGGTGATGGCAAGGATGGTGGCGATAAACGTGTTTGCCGGCACTATGATCTCGTCGCCGTCGTGCATGCGTCCCAGTTCCTTGTATGCCCTTATCATAAGTCGCAGAGCATCGAGCCCATTGCCTGTGGATATGCAGTGAGATGCTCCTGTGTAGGCGGCAAATGCCGACTCAAACTCCTTCACCTCATCCCCCTGCAGATACCATCCGCTGTTGATGACGGCATCTGCTGCCTGCTGTATTTCCTCAGCATGCATGGCAGTGATGTCTTTAAGACTAAGATAAGGTATATTCATATGTGTCATAGATGACGGCGCGACCGCCGAAACCTTCTTTCTGCATTATGAGATTTTCGTTGAGCGTGTGTCCGTCGCCCTCGGTAGACCGTCCCCAGTCGAAATATTTATAGTCCACAAAGTCGTGGTTGAGTAATCTGTCGTAAATGGCGTCGAGTGCTCCTATGTGTTTGCCCTCGGGTGTTGCCGAACTGTATTGAGCGTGCACCACATTCTTATATATATAAAGCAAGATGCCGCCTACAAGTTCATCACCGAGATAGGCGTTGTAAAGTCTGATATTCTCGGGAAAGCGACTCTTCAGCAGTCGCATCTCTTCCACCGTGTGCACGGGTTTCACTCCGTGGCAGTCCCATAGGTTTTGCTCCAATACATGCCAGAAAGCCTCCAGATTGTCGTCCTCCCTCACCGTGATGCCAGCCTCCATGGCGTGCTTCACTCCGCGCCTACGCAGTCGTGCCCATCGGGGACTGTTGCCAAACTCGAGCATCGTGCCGATGTCGCGCTTCGTGATCTGAGCCTTGCAATGCCAATACAAGGCGTAGAGGTCTTCCTCGGCAGGCAATGAGTGATAGACGTGAGGCACAGGTTTGTAGACCACCCTTCGTATGCCTTCCGCCTTGAGATATTCGTTGAGAGCGTCAAAGACCGACAGAGTGGTAGGCGTTGAGGCTTTCTCGTCGAGGATGATGCCGCCATAGGTCAGTCCCTGATGCGAATAGAGCGTGTCGCCGCTGACGTTTGCCGGCAGGAGAGCATAGAGGCGGTTGTCGTCATATATCATCAGCGAGTGGTCGGTGAAACGGTCGCTATGATAGTCCATATATCCGCGCATGAAGAGAAAAGTGGCATTCTTTGCTTTCGCTACAAATGCATCCCACGCCTCGGCGTCACTTGCCGTATATCGCCTTAAACTGATCATAGTCGTAGATGTAGTCGTCGAGGTCGAAATGCTCCGAAGCCAGTACCATGCATACAGCGCCCGACGAGAAGTCATCGAGCGTGCGCCATGTGCCAGGACCGATGAGGAGTCCCTGCCAAGGGTGGTTGAGCAGATAGGTTTCCTTGGTGTGTCCGTTGTCGAGATTGACAATGAAACTGCCGCTCATGGCTACAAGCAACTGATAGAGCCTCTTGTGCGCATGACCGCCACGGCTCTCGCCGCCTGGCACGTCATAAGTCCAATAGACGCGCTTGATATCAAACGGCACCTCCTTCAATTGCTCCGCCACGGTGAGGTTGCCCCGCGGGTCGGTGATGCGCGGCAACTCAATGATGCGTCCTATCCTGTTGCTCTTTTCCTCTGTCACGATGTGTGTGTCTTGTTGTTATTTGTCCATGTAAGGGTCTGTGCCCAGCACTGTCGTGGCAAGTCGCTTTGCCTTGCAGCGCAGAGAGTCCATGTCGGCATCCTTGTCGCCATAGCACAGCACCACGCCCATG
>CAVKNF010000094.1:0-9878 GCA_963657415.1 bacterium
GCTTTTATTTATGTTTTACTTATACATCCTTTATCCCTACCTATTTTCCAATACAAAAGTGCTTGAAGATGTTTGACAAGGTGTCTGAAGAGTGGATTTCTCCTCCTGTTATGGAGGCGAGGGTGTGGAGTAGGGGGCGGAGGTCTTCTGCTATGAGGTCGCCACTTATTCCTAATTCGATAGAATTGATTACTTGTTTTATTTCTTCCTGTGCACGGCAGAGGATGCTGTAGTGACGTGCATTTGTCACTATCACATCACCCTGTCTAATTTCTGGTATGTCTGCAGCTTGGTATATCGATTCTTCAAGAGCATCTATGCCGATAGAGTTTTTTGCGGAAACACATACTACGTCGTGTCCGCACAAGGTATCGGGATAAACATCGCCAATAGACTCGTCAATTTTGTTTCTAACTATGATGAGTACTTTTCCGTCTATCAGACGCTGCATCTCAGACATCTCTTCGTCAGAGGGTTGGCAGTCTATAACCCAAAGTACGATGCGGGCTTCATTCAATTTGGTATATGTTCTCTCTATACCGAGTTTCTCCACTTCATCAGTAGTGTTTCTTATGCCTGCAGTATCAATAAAACGGAATGTGCAACCATTTATTACGGTTGTGTCTTCTATCACATCACGAGTTGTGCCGTGGATATTGCTCACTATGGCCTTTTCTTCATGCAGAAGGCAGTTGAGGAGTGTGCTCTTGCCGACATTTGTCTTTCCGACGATAGCCACTGGGATACCATCTTTTAAAGCCTTGCCGAGTTCAAAGGATTTGGCAAGAGTCGTTATGCGTTTCTCTATTTTCTGCGCCAGGTCATGCAATTCCCCTCTATCGGCAAACTCCAGTTCCTCATGATCAGAGAAGTCCAACTCCAGTTCCAGTAGCGAGGTGAGAGTCAGGAGTTGCTCCCTAAGTTGTGACAATTCCGAAGAAAAGCCACCGCGCAGTTGGCTGATTGCTATGTCATGGGAAGCCTTGTTGGAAGATGCAATAAGGTCAGCCACAGCCTCAGCCTGACTGAGGTCCATCTTGCCATTCATAAAGGCGCGCATAGTGAATTCACCCGGTTCGGCAGCCACAGCACCATTTGCTATCAGAGCATGAAGAATCTCCCTAACGATATAGGATGAAGCATGGCAAGATATTTCAGCAGAATCTTCTCCCGTATAGGAGTGGGGAGCACGAAACACGGTGACGAGAACCTCATCAATGGTCTCGTCACCGTTTGTTATATTACCGTAATGTACTGTATATCCTTTTGCTTCGTCTAAATTCTTTGTGAAGACCTTGGATAAGACATCAAAAGTCTCAGAACCGCTTATTCTTATTATAGCGATGGCTCCGCCTGTTGTCGTTGCCGATGCACAAATAGTCGTCATTATAATTATATTCTGTCAAGTACCAATTTAATCAATTCGTCTATTGACGACTTGTATTCCGTGTTCATCTCCTTTGCATAGCGGTTGGCTATTACCATGCAGCATGTCATGGCATGATGTCCCAAGAGGGAAGACAATCCCGCGAGAGCTGATGACTCCATCTCAAAGTTGCATATCTTCAGTTCTGTACCAGCCTTGACAGCCGCCGTAGTCTCAGGAGCAACATACTTGAATGTTTCCACCTTTTTGTTTTGGTCTGGGTCTACAATGGGAATACGTATCTGTCTGCCCTGAGGACCATAGAAACCACCACAGGCTATTGTTATGCCACGCACCATTTCCTTGCCTGCAATCCTGTCAATGAGTTCTGCGTCAGCAACAGCCACATAAGGCGCTCCCTTCTTTGGCGACCAGTCCATGTGATCAACGAAAGCCTTCTCAAGGTCAAGATCGCACACGTTGTCGCGTCCTGCATAATAGTTGAGCAGTCCGTCAAAACCGATAGACTTCACCGAAGCCACAAATGTTCCTATTGGGGTTTCGGGTTGCAGACCGCCGCATGTTCCTATGCGTATGAGCGTAAGAGTGCGGTGCTCAGGTTTCTCTGTTCTTGTAGCGAAATCGATATTTGCCAGTGCATCAAGTTCGTTGACCACGATGTCAATGTTGTCGCAACCGATACCTGTAGACAACACTGTGATGCGCTTGCCATTGTAAGAACCCGTTACCGTATGAAATTCACGGCTTGACACCTCGCACTCTTTCTTGTCAAAATGTTGAGCCACGGTGTCCACTCTGCCCGGATCGCCTACAAGTATAACCTTGTCTGCCAACTGTTCGGGGCGTATATGTAGATGGAAAGCACTGCCGTCACTGTTTATAGGCAGTTCTGATTCTGGGAAATGTTTCATAATAATAGGTAGTATATTTTATTTGGTTTCAAGTTTGCGTATTTCTTTTTCTTTCTCGTGTATAGTTTTCTCAAGAGCGTCTATTTCACTCTCCATAGTCACAATTTTGCGACCTATGTCGTGCTTTTTTGACTTTGACGCTTCGGAATAGCTTGCGCGGGCCCCAGAGAGCAAGTTGTTAGTTTCAGAGAGTTGTTTCTTCTCGCTCTCCATTTCCTGATACATCTTTCTGGCTTGGGCATTCTTGAAGTCAGCCAACTTTGTGTATGTCGTCTTGTCATTGATAACAAAAGCCATACTCTTAGCGTCATTCTTGCCAGAATACTTCATCATCGAGTTATATCTGGCAAGAGCAGCGCTTCTGTTGCCAAAAGACCATGTGCTCTTAATGTCGGATATCAGAGCATATCTCTTGAGTTTTTCCTTTTCAGTACCTTCAGCAAACGTGTTGCGTTGTGGGGTAGTCTCAAAGATATAGATGCATACCTTGCCTTCTGGCTGATATCTGTCGGACACGAGCCAACCGATGTTGTCGAGGTCACTTATTGCAAGCATATATTCATTGGCGGGAGAATTGTATGGCAATCCCATGTTTGTGGCTTCATAGAAGCAGGAATTGTCGGCATCGTAAGTGGTGTGGAAAATATCACGACCTCCCACAGTACCTTCGCCTTCCGCAGAGAAATAGAGAGTCACACCGTCTGCCATGAGGAAAGGATAGTCGGGATTGCGATTGTCTATCTCGCTCACCTTGCGCGCTTCCTCCCATTTGTTTCCATATTTGTGCGACATATATAGATGTCTTCCCGATATGGTGTCGCCGGAAGCGAAGATTGTGGTATTGCCAAATTCGTTGGTATAACTTACCTTTCCGTCTGCATTCACCATCTTGCCTAAACTCTTAGGCATAGAAATGCTCTTCAGAAAAGTACTCTTGTCAACGACCATACTGTCGATGAACATCACCTTGGCTGTCGAAGGCAACATTTCGTCAAAGAGTTTCTCTTCCGCAGTTTTCTCCACAACCACAACTTTTGCTTTAGTCTTGGATTGTGTCTTGCGTTTCTGTGCATTTATCGTTCCGAAGCACAGTAATGAAAGAAATATGATAAAGACAGTTCTTCTCATATATAATATATAGTATATTTGTTTTTTATGATGCTGAAAACATCTCTATTATAGAAGCCGCAGCCTTTCTGCCGTCGCCCATGGCGAGTATCACCGTGGCACCGCCTCTCACTATGTCGCCACCAGCAAAAATGGTGGGGATAGACGACTGCATCTTGTCATTTACGGCTATGGTATTCTTTCTTCCCAATTCCAGTCCTTCCACACTACGCGGAACGAGTGGGTTAGGGGAGACTCCTACTGCCACAATGACCTGGTCTATATCTATTGTTTCTATCTTTCCCTCCACAGGCACAGGACTGCGGCGTCCTGAAGCATCAGGTTCACCAAGCTTCATAACCTGCAGTCTTACAGCTTGCAACACGCCTTTCTCGTCGGCTACATATTCTATAGGATTATGCAGCGTCATGAATTCTATGCCTTCCTCCTTGGCATGCTTTACCTCTTCACGGCGTGCAGGCATTTCTGCCTCCGAACGGCGATAAGCGATAAATACTCGCTCTGCTCCCAAGCGCTTTGCCGTGCGGCATGAGTCCATGGCAGTGTTGCCACCACCCACGACCATCACTGACTTCGCCTTGGTGATAGGAGTGTCGCTCGCAGGATTGCTTGCGTCCATAAGGTTTACTCGTGTGAGATATTCATTTGACGACATGATGCCGACGGAGTTCTCACCGGGTATATTCATGAAGTTAGGCAGACCTGCACCCGAAGCCACGAATATGGCTTTGAATCCTTCCGCTTCCAGTTCCTGCATGGTAATGGTCTTTCCCACGATGCAGTCTTTCACGAAGGTGACACCTATTTTCTTCAGATTCTCTATCTCTACATCCACGATGGCATTGGGAAGTCTAAACTCAGGTATGCCGTATTTCAATACACCGCCGATTTCATGCAGAGCCTCAAACACAGTCACGCTGAAGCCTGCCTTTGCCAAGTCGCCAGCACACGAGAGTCCTGCAGGACCTGAACCCACAATGGCTATCTTTATGCCGTTGGCTGGTGCACACTCGGGCAAAGCTGTCTTTCCTGAGTTACGCTCAAAGTCTGCGGCAAACCTTTCAAGATTGCCTATTGCCACAGCCTGATGTCCCATCTTCAGGTGCATGCACTTGCTCTCGCACTGTTTCTCCTGCGGACAAACACGACCGCACACGGCAGGCAGAGCACTCGTATGCTTCAGCACACGCGCAGCCTCAAGAAATTGCCCTCGCTCTATGTTCTTTATAAAAGAAGGTATGTTGATTGACACTGGGCATCCCTCCATACATGTAGGGTTCTTGCAGTCGAGACAACGCTTGGCCTCTGTCAATGCCTGCTCTGCGGTCAGTCCTGTGTTCACCTCTTCCATACGTGTCGTAGCACGGTATGCAGGGTCAAGTTCGCCCATCTTGCAACGCTCTATCTGAGTACGCTCCTTGGGTTTCATAGCGCTTCTCAGTTCGCTGCGCCAGTCGGCATCGCGGTCAAGCAACAAGTGGAGTGGGGTACCTGTAGTCATGTTAGAGGCATCAACGGAAGAAGCGGAACTGGCTTTGTCATCCTTGGAAGAAGGACAAACATGCTCCTCAAGTTTTTTCATCTCCTCGAGTTCCTCAGCCTTGAATGCCCCCATACGCTTGAACATCTCGTCGAAGTCGACCTCATGACCGTCAAACTCCGGACCGTCGACACATACGAAACGTGTCTTTACGCCCACTGTTATTCGGCATGCTCCACACATTCCAGTGCCGTCCACCATGATAGTGTTGAGCGACACATCCGTGGGTATTTCATATTTCTTGGTCAGCAGACAGCAGAATTTCATCATGATGGCAGGACCGATGGCGAAGCATTTGTCCACCTTCTCGCGCTGTATCACCTGCTCCATGCCCACGGTGACCACGCCCTTCTGACCGTAACTGCCGTCGTCGGTCATGACAATCACTTCGTCAGAATGCCTGCGCACCTCTTCCTCCAGGATTATCAATTCCTTGGTTCGTCCGGCGAGCACAGCCACAACCTTGTTGCCAGCCTTCTTCAGAGCCTTTATTATCGGCAACATGGGAGCCACTCCCACACCGCCACCGGCACAGAGCACAGTGCCGTAATTGTCTATCTTTGTAGCCTGACCGAGAGGACCCACCACATCCGTGATATAGTCGCCCTCGTTAAGGTTGCAAAGTTTCGTAGTGGAATAACCAACCGTCTGAACCACCAGCGTGATGGTTCCCTTCTCTACATCAGCATCCGCAATAGTCAATGGTATTCGCTCTCCCTCGTTGCCGACTCTCACGATGACGAAATGTCCTGCCTTGCGGCTTTTGGCAATCAGTGGCGCTTCCACAGTCAGCTTGAATACCTTTTCGGAGAATCGCTCCTTCTTGACTATCTTGTTCATAACGGTTAGGTTTTCTGATGTAGAGGCGTATTCCCAAATTACATCAAAGGTAATTTTTCTGGAACAAGCCTCAAAAGGTTATTGGTTGTAGTTAGGTAAGGTGGGTGGGGGATTTATACCCCCACCTTTTTTATATGGCATTACTTGATGATGTCGCATCCCATGTAAGGCACGAGAGCCTTTGGCACGCGTATGCCTTCAGGAGTCTGGTAGTCCTCGAGTATGGAGGCCACGATGCGCGGCAGAGCAAGAGCCGAACCGTTGAGTGTGTGGCAGAGTTCTATCTTCTTGTTCTCAGCCTTTCTGTAGCGGCACTTCAGACGGTTTGCCTGATATGTGTCAAAGTTGGAAACGGAAGAAACCTCGAGCCAACGCTGCTGAGCCTCTGAGTAAACCTCGAAGTCATAGCATATGGCACTTGTGAAGCTCTGGTCGCCACCGCAGAGACGCAGTATTCTGTAAGGCAGTTCCAACTTCTTGAGCAGACCCTCCACATGGTCAAGCATCTCCTTGTGGCTCTCTGCTGAATGCTCAGGAGTGTCTATTCTCACGATTTCTATCTTGGAGAACTCGTGCAGACGGTTAAGTCCGCGCACATCCTTGCCATAGCTTCCTGCCTCACGACGGAAACACTGAGTGTAGGCACAGTTCTTTATCGGCAGATCCTTCTCGTCGAGAATTACATCGCGATAGATGTTTGTCACAGGCACCTCGGCAGTAGGGATGAGATAGAGGTCGTCCACCTCGCAGTGATACATCTGTCCCTCCTTGTCAGGCAACTGTCCTGTGCCGTAACCCGAAGCGGTGTTTACCACTGTCGGAGGCATGATCTCGGTATATCCTGCCTTGCTTGCCTCTGCGAGGAAGAAGTTGATGAGCGCGCGCTGGAGCTGAGCACCCTTACCGATATATACAGGGAAACCTGCACCGGTAATCTTCACACCGAGGTCAAAGTCTATGAGATTATATTTCTTTGCCAGTTCCCAGTGAGGCAACTTCGCATCCTTGTTTTCGGGATTGCAAGTCCAGTTGCCCACAGTGTCTTCGCCGATGACACACTCCTTCAGGTTTGACTTCACCACCCAGTTGTCCTCTGCGTGTGCGCCCTGAGGCACCTCCTCATAGGGAATATTAGGAATCTGGCAGAGCAGAGCGTTCATCTCCTTCTCGGCATTGTCCTGCTTTTCCTGCAGAGCCTTTGCTGCGTCCTTCAGTTCTGCCACCTTGGCTTTGATAGCCTCAGCCTCTTCCTTCTTGCCGTCCTTCATCAGCATGCCAATCTGCTTCGACAGTTGGTTGGCTTCCTGCTTATTGTTATCAAGAGCCTGCTGAGCCTCTTTGCGCTGACGGTCGATGTTCTGAACCTTCTCAATGGCTTCCTTTGCTCCATTGAAATGTTTTTTCTCCAGACCGGCTATTACTCGCTCGGTCTCCTCATTAATCAATTTAAGTGTAAGCATATTGTATACAATTCTTTACTCTTTATTTAATATGCAAATTATTTATATGCAAAAGTACTAATTATTTTCCCAACTAACGAAGAACAATGCACTAAGTTATTTTTTCAGTCACTAAAAGTTTGCGTCACAAACTAAAACTCCACCACGGTGATGCCAGCTCCGCCAAACTGCACATGCTCATCATGATAGGACGTGACATTGGGCACTGTACCGAGATATTGCCTTATGAGTTGCCTTAATATGCCGTTGCCCTTGCCGTGGAGAATACGCACCTGCTGCACGCCCACGAGTATGGCGTCGTCGATGAAATACATCACAGCGTTGAGAGCCTCATCGCCACGCATGCCACGCACATCGAGTTCCTGACGAAACTGCGAGCGGCGGTCGTCTATCGTATTGCGTGTAGTGCGCGACACGCTGACAGCATTGAGGTCTGCGTGCTTCTGCGCCGGGGCAGTCTCCACGGCCACTGCGCCAGAAGTCTTCTCGAGTCTTGACGTGCGCATCTTCGTCCTCATGTCGCCAAAGATTACCGTTGCCATGTCGGCATTCAGGCTTTCTATCTTGCCCACGGTGGTGAGTCCCTTTATCCTTACAGTGTCGCCCACGGCAAAGGTTTCCTTCTTTGAACTGTTTGTTTTAACTACAGGTGCTATTGCGTTGTCATTGTTTGCATTAGCCTTCTTGCTTTCCTTCTCCGCCTTACGCTTCTCGTGACGCTCCTTGCGTGACTTTATCTCCTCTATCTTCTTTGCTATCTTGTCGTCCTCCACCTTCGTGTCGATCTCATTCACTTCGGTACGGAAGGCATTGAGTTCTTCTCTTATCTTCTTCGTAGCCTCCTTCTCCGCCTGCTGCTCACGTATCTCACGTATGGCATTCTCTATGCGTCGGTTGCTTTCCTTCAGCAGTTCCTCCGCCTGCACTTTGGCCCTGCGGAGTATGGCCTTGCGCTCCTGGTCTATGTCGGTGATGTTTGTCTCATAGCGCTCTATAGTGCGCTGCATGTCTTTCTCACGCTGGTGTATGGTCTGACGCTTCGACTCCCAGTAGCGTTTGTCGCGCACGATGTCCTGCAGATATTTGTCCGACTGTATGTATTCCTGACCGACTATGCGTGAGGCATCCTCTATGACCTCCTCGGGAAGTCCCGTCTTGCGTGCTATCTCTATGGCAAACGATGATCCCGGACGACCTATCTGCAACTGAAACAGAGCCTTCATCTCATGCCTGTCGTAGAGCATGGCGCCATTGACAGCCCCCTTGTGGGCATCGGCAAAATGCTTCAGGTTCTGATAGTGGGTGGTGATGACGGCAAAAGTGCCCTTTTCCCAAAACTGCTTCAGCACGGCTTCTGCTATGGCGCCGCCTATCTGAGGTTCAGTTCCAGTGCCAAACTCGTCGATTAGCAACAACGACCTCTCCGAGGCTGTCTTTATCATTACCTTCATGTTGCGCAGGTGAGAAGAGTAGGTCGACAGGTCGTCCTCGATGCTCTGCTCGTCGCCTATGTCAATCAATATGTCCCTGAATACTCCGCAAGTGGAACTTTCCTTCACTGGTATGGGCAGTCCGCACTGCAGCATATACTGCAGCAAACCTGTGGTTTTCAGGCATACAGACTTTCCTCCCGCGTTAGGTCCTGATATGATAAGCAGTCGTCCCTCTGGTGTGAGAGTGATGTCAAGCGGAACTATCTTCTTGCCGTGTTTCTGCAGAGACAGTTGGAGCAATGGATGTCTTGCCTGCACCATATCCATCTTTGCCTCGCTTGATATCTGTGGCACTATGGCTCCCATCTTGTCGGCCACCATAATCTTCGCCCTAAGGAAATCGATGTGGGCGAGCAGAGAATATGATGCCACGATGTAGCGCACGTCCGGACGGATCACCTTGGCAAACTCTGTCAGGATGCGGATAACCTCCTTCTTCTCAGCCGACTTCAGTTCACGTATGCGGTTGTTGGCTTCCACCACCTGTGTCGGTTCGATAAATGAGGTCTTTCCCGTGGCACTCTCGTCGTGCACAATGCCAGGAATCTTTCTTTTCAATGCTGGTGAGACAGGAATAACGAGTCTTCCGTCGCGCAGAGCCGGACTGGCATCCTTGTCAACAAGTCCGTCCTGCTGAGCCTGACGCAGTATGCTGTGCAGTGTGTGCGACACGGTGCTCTCAGCCTGCTTCAAATTACGCCTTATCTCAGCCAATTGAGGAGAGGCTGTGTCACGCAGTTTGCCAGTCTTGTCGAGTATGCGGCTGATGCTGTCCACCAGTCTTGGAAATGTGCTCACTTCTTCGGCAAGTATCTGCAGATGTGGATATTTCACCTCGTCGCCCAAAGTAAAACTTTCGGGCACAAGGATGCTCTTTATGCGGTCTATAGTGCCAAGCGAGCGACCAAGGTCAAAGAGTTCGGATTCCTCCAGATGCGTGTGCTCAAGCCTCAGTCGGCTAACGCTCTGCCGCATATCAAAGAAATAACTCAGCGGGAAGTCCTCACACTCCGAGAGCAGCGTCTGCAGTTCTCTCACTCGGTCCAGTTTTTCCTCTATCTCAGTGGCATCGTCCATCATCTGCATGTCGTCCACTTTCTCCTCGCCGAGAGTCGACAT
>CAVKNF010000095.1:0-9747 GCA_963657415.1 bacterium
CAAATAATATGATTGATGAAATGGAGAGGTTGCAGCGGGGACGCAGCAACTACTATGATTACCAATGCACGTATGTGCGCTGAGCGATGCACATAGGTGCGTTGGGCGATGCACGTAGGTGCGTTGAGCGATGCACGTAGGTGCGTTGAGCGATGCACATAGGTGCGTTTCTTCTTGAATCTTTATGTGTGCTGTCCGTTTGGTTGCGTCGGGATATACAATCAAAAAAAAGCTCCAACTGTAGACTACAGCTGAAGCTTTAGAGATAAGAGTGAGGTGCCTACCCGATTCGAACGGGTGTACACGGTTTTGCAGACCGTTGACTAAGCCACTCATCCAAGGCACCGTCGTTAAATGTGATGCAAAGGTAAGACTTTTATTTCATACTGCCAAATCTTTGCACCACTTTTTACGATTGAAATATTGAACAATGGAAATATTGAAATATTGGAGATACGGAAATATTTAAGTATTTACATCTTTCAATTATTCCATTTTTCTATTACCAGGCGAATATCGGATATTCTGCCATCATCTTGTTCACCTTCTCACGCACGCTCTTTATCACCTGCTCGTCTTCTGGGGCATTAAGCACAGTCTCAATGAGTTCGGCTATGAGGCGCATCATGTCTTCCTTAGCACCGCGGGTAGTAATGGCTGCCGTGCCAAGACGTATGCCCGAGGTCTGGAATGCAGAACGTGAGTCGAAAGGCACCATATTCTTATTTACCGTGATATCGGCTGCCACGAGTGCATTCTCTGCCACCTTACCTGTGAGGTCAGGATATTTTGTTCTGAGGTCAACGAGCATGGAGTGGTTGTCGGTGCCACCCGACACGATATGGAATCCACGGCTTATGAGTTCCTCGGCGAGCACGCGGGCATTGGTCTTCACCTGCTTGGCATAGTCGAGCCAAGAGGCATCAAGATTTTCACCGAAGGCTACTGCCTTGGCTGCTATGACATGCTCGAGAGGTCCTCCCTGCTGTCCGGGGAATACTGCGGAATTCAAGAGCATGGACATCTTCTTCAACTCGCCCTTCTTGGTGGTGAGTCCCCAAGGGTTGTCGAAGTCCTTGCCCATGAGGATGACGCCTCCACGTGGACCGCGCAGGGTCTTATGGGTGGTAGAGGTCACGATGTGGGCATACTTCAGCGGATTGTCGAGCAGTCCTGCAGCGATGAGTCCTGCAGGGTGAGCCATGTCGACCATAAATATGGCATCTACAGAGTCGGCAATCTCGCGCATACGCTTGTAGTCCCATTCGCGAGAATAGGCAGAACCGCCACCGATGATGAGTTTCGGTTTGTGCTCGTGTGCCAGGCGCTCCATCTCGTCATAGTCGATACGTCCGGTCTCGCGGTTGAGGTTATATCCTACGGGATGATAGAGGATGCCGGAAGTGTTGACCAGCGAACCGTGAGAGAGGTGACCACCGTGGTCGAGGTTGAGTCCCATGAAAGTGTCACCAGGTTTAAGTACGGCGAGTAGCACGGCAGCATTTGCCTGTGCTCCAGAGTGTGGTTGCACGTTGGCATATTCCGCACCAAAGAGTTTGCACACACGGTCTATGGCCAGTTGCTCCACCTTGTCCACCACCTGGCATCCACCATAATAGCGTTTGCCGGGATAGCCCTCGGCATACTTATTGGTGAGGCATGAGCCCATGGCCTGCATCACCTGGTCTGATACGAAGTTTTCGGAAGCGATGAGTTCTATACCGCGCAGTTGGCGCTGGTGTTCGTCTTCGATAAGACTGAAGATTTCGTTGTCCTTTGTCATGATTATTTTGTTCTTTAGAATGTTTCTTATATTAGTAGGTGCTGCATCCTCGCCGCACCCTCACGCTTGAGGTTTCTTTCTTGAGTGGTACAGCGAGGGCGCTGTACCTCCTACCTCGTTCTCATATAGAACTCCTCGAGATTTGGCTTGGGGATGCCCATCTTTACCAGACTGTCGAGTTCTTTGCGCGCATCTGCTTTTCTGTCAAGGGCAATAAGCAGGTCAATGCGAGAGATGCGGTAATCCACATTGGAAGGGTCAAGACGTATGGCCTGTTGGAAGTCATATTCCGCCAAATCCTTCATACCCCTCTCCTGCTCCACTCCTGCACGGGCGGCAAAAGCCTCGCTGCGATCGGGATGTTGCGAGCAGAGGATGTTGAGCTGGTCGAGAGCCTCTGTGTAATGTTTGTCTTTCTGGTTGAGCAAAGCCAAACCGAGTTGCGCCTCAAAGTTGCCTGGCACTATGGCGAGCAGAGTCTGATAGTCCTTGCGGGCAAAAGCATACTTGCCCTGACGCTCATAGACATAAGCACGGAAATAGAGAGCCGAAACATTGTTCGGGTCAAGCCATAGCACTTTGTCATATTCCGCACAAGCATAGTCCCATTGCTCCAAACGGAGGTTGAGTCCAGCCTTGCGCAGACGCAGGTCTATCGACTCGGGAGTCTTCTGCAACTGGCTCGAGATGATGTTCAAACTATCGCGCAACTCCTTGCCTGTCTGAGCATTTGCACTCAGACAGGCAAGGAGCATAAACGATATATAGGCCAGAGCCTTACGCATTGACAATATAGTTGACCAGCCATGCGCCTACTTCCTTGGTGCCATACTTGGCACCGCCCTCTACCTGGATCTCAGGTGTGCGCACATTCTGGTCGAGAGATGCGTTGACAGCCTTGCGGATGAGCGCACCCTCTTCGTTGAGTCCGAAATATTCATAGAGCATAGCCACAGAGAGTATCTGAGCCAGCGGGTTGGCGATGTTGAGACCCTTACCTTGAGGCCACGAACCGTGGATTGGTTCGAAGACAGGTGTTGACGAACCTGTAGATGCAGATGGGAGAAGTCCCATAGAACCGGTGATGCATGAACCCTCATCTGTGAGGATATCGCCAAAGGTATTCTCAGTCACCATAACGTCGAAGAAGCGTGGATCCTGAATCATGCGCATGGCAGCGTTGTCCACATACATGAAGTCTGTAGTCACGTCGGGATATTCAGCCATCATCTCCTGAGCCACCTTGCGCCACAGACGTGATGAAGCCAGCACGTTGGCCTTGTCCACCACGGTGAGGTGCTTACGGCGCTGACGTGCATACTGATAACCCACACGCAGGATGCGCTCTATCTCAGGGCGTGAATAGTAGTTGGTGTCGAGAGCGTCCTCGGTGCCAATCTCCTCATTCATCTTTGGCTCCTGCTTCTTGCCGAAGTACATACCGCCAGTCAACTCACGTATGCACACGAAGTCAGCACCCTTCACGAGTTCGTCCTTCAGAGGTGACTTATGCACCAGGCAGTCGAAAGTTGTCACAGGACGGATGTTGGCATAAAGACCGAGCTTCTTTCTCATGGCAAGCAGACCCTGCTCAGGGCGAACCTTTGCTGTAGGGTCATTGTCAAACTTAGGGTCGCCTACGCTGGCAAAGAGCACAGCGTCTGCCTCTTCGCACACCTTATAAGTCTCTTCTGGGAATGGGTCGCCCACCTCGTCGATGGCGTGAGCTCCACAGAGAGCCTCCTTATAGGACACCTCATGTCCAAACTTCTTTGCCACGGCGTCCATCACGGCAACGCCCTGCTCCATTATCTCCGGGCCGATACCGTCGCCGGCCAATACTGCAATCTTGAGTTTCATATCTCTTATTCTTCTATTAAGTTCAACATCTTTATAGTTGCCTTTATGGCTGCCTCCGTCTGGTCCACATCGAGGGCATGGGTGACGAAGTTGCGTCCGTCAAAGTCCCAGTCGATGGTGGTCTGCACCAAGGCATCGGTGCGTCCGCCTGGCGGGATAGTCACATTATAATTGCTCAACCATGGGAATTTGCGACCGAGCTTATTCTTATATATGTGGCGGATACATCTCACGAAGGCGTCATACTGACCGTCACCAGTGGCCGTCTCCTCATAGACCTCGCCGTCAACCTCCAGTTGCACGCTTGCCACAGGTTTGAGTCCGAAGGCGGTAGACACCATATAACTCTTGAGTTTCACCTTCTCGTCGATAGGATTGTGCTTGAGCACATCGTTGACGATATAAGGCAGGTCGTCCTTGGTGACGAGTTCCTTCTTGTCACCAAGTTCGATGATGCGTGCCGTCACCTTGCGCATGGCGTCCTCTGAGAGTTGGATACCCATCTCCTCAAGGTTGCGTATGATGTTGGCCTTGCCCGACACTTTGCCGAGAGCATATTCGCGCTTGCGTCCGAAACGTTCGGGCACAAGTTTATTCTGATAAAGTCCGTTCTTATTATCGCCATCGGCATGCACGCCAGCCACCTGGGTGAAGACCGACGAACCCACAACGGGCTTGTTTGGCGGAATGGCTATGCCCGAGTAACTCTCCACGAGATGGCTCACCTCATTGAGTTTCTCCTCCACAACATTTGTTCGCACGTGAGTCTGGTCCTTGAGCACAGCCTGCACGCTTGCCAACGGAGCATTGCCCGCACGCTCGCCGAGTCCGTTCATGGAGGTGTGCAAGCCCTTAGCACCGTGATTCACGGCAGCAAAGACATTGCTCACAGCCAGGTCGTAGTCGTTATGCGCATGGAAATCGAAATGCACATCAGGATAGCGCTCCGTCATCTGACTGAAGAACTGCGTCATATTGTAGGGATTCATGATGCCCAAAGTGTCGGGAAGCATGAATCGACGTATGCCGGAGTTCTTCAACGCATCCATCATATTAAACACATAGTCAGGCGAATCAATCATTCCACTCGACCAGTCCTCCAAATAGACATTTACCGTCATGCCACGCTTCTTGGCATTCTCCACGTCGGCAAGGATGTCGGCAATATGCTCCTCGGGAGTCTTCTTGAGTTGTCCTTCGCAATGCTTGAGCGAACCCTTTGTCAGGAGGTTGATGACATTGCATCCAGCACTCTGTATCCAGTCGAGCGACTTGTTGCCGTCGACAAATCCGAGCACTTCCACCCGGTCGAGGAAGCCACGTCGCTTTGCCCATCGGCAGATGCCCTCCACGGCCTCCTTCTCACCTTCAGAGACGCGGGCCGACCCCACCTCTATGCGGTCTATGTTGAGTTCCTCGATGAGCGCTCTCGCTATCTGGAGTTTCTCATGGGGAAGGAATGACACCCCGCGCGTCTGTTCGCCATCGCGGAGCGTCGTGTCCATTATTTCAATGAACTCTTGTTCCATTATCCTTTTCGTAAGTTTCTATCTTATCCTTATTTGAGAGGAGGAAGTCTATGTCGTCATAGGCATTCGCCAGACAATATTTCTTGTAAGAGTTGATCTCGAAATGCTCCGACTTGCCCGTAGCCATATTGGTCACGGTCTGTGCGGGCAGGTCCACCTTCACTTCAGTCTTCGGGTCAGCGGCAATGCTGTCGAAGAGTTCCTGCTGGAATTCACGGCTCACCACTACAGGCAGCACGAAGCAGTTGAGAAGGTTGTTCTTGTGGATGTCGGCAAATGAGCTTGAGATGACCACTCTCACTCCATAGCCGGCTATAGCCCATGCCGCATGCTCACGCGACGAACCGCTTCCCCAGTTTTGACCGCCCACGATAATCTCGTGCACACCCTTGTGTGGAGCTTCGGAGAAGTCAGGTTTGTTGAGCACAAAGTCCTCCACGGGTTTGCCCTCGGCGTCATAGCGAAGGTCGTGCATGAAGGCGTCGCCAAAGAACTTCGGGTCACGAGTGGTCGACGCCAGATAGCGTGCCGGGATTATCAAGTCTGTATTACAGTTGTCTATCTGGATAGGAATGCAGGTAGACTGTATGATATCGAATTTTTCTTTTGCCATGGTCGTGTGTCTTTTTATAAGAATTTACGTGGGTCAGTTATCTTGCCTGTGATGGCAGATGCAGCCACCGTGAGTGGCGAGGCGAGCACAGTGCGTGCGCCAGGACCCTGACGTCCCACGAAGTTGCGGTTGCTTGTAGAGATGGCAAGTTTGCCTGCAGGCACCTTGTCGGGATTCATCGCCAGACAGGAAGAGCATGAAGGCAGACGGAGTTCAAATCCAGCCTCCTCCAATATCTTGTCTATTCCCTCGTCGATAATCTGCTGACGCACGAGCCAAGAGCCAGGCACGAGCCATGCCACCACGCTGTCAGCCTTCTTCTTGCCCTTCACGACAGAGGCGAAGGCGCGGAAGTCTTCTATACGGCCATTGGTACATGCTCCGAGGAAACAGTAGTCCACGGGATGACCTTCGAGTTTCTCGCCCGGTTGAAACTGCATATAGTCGAGCATAGCATCAAACTGTGCCAAGTCTTTCTCTGCGATGTCAGCCTTGTTGGGGATATTCTCGTCGATAGCGATACCCGCACCGGGGTTTGTACCGTAGGTGATGCGAGGTTTGATGTCCTCAGCCTTGAAGTACACCTCCTTGTCGAACACGGCGTCGTCCTCGCTGCGGAGAGTCTTCCAGTAAGCCACAGCCTTGTCCCAGTCTTCGCCCTTAGGAGCATACTCCCTACCCTTCAGATAGGCAAAAGTAATCTCGTCGGGAGCGATGATGCCGGCACGTGAACCCATCTCAATAGACAGGTTGGAGAGTGTCAGACGACCTTCCATGGAGAGGTTGCGTATAGTTTCGCCAGCATATTCCACCACATAACCGGTGGCGCCGGATGTCGTCATCTTAGACATTATATATAATGCGATGTCCTTAGCCGTGACACCCTTCTGCAGTTTGCCGTCGATATTGATGCGCATGGACTTCGGCTTGGCCTGCAGAATGCACTGTGAAGCCAGCACCTCTGCCACCTCACTCGTGCCGATACCCATGGCGAGTGCTCCCACAGCTCCGTGGGTAGAAGTGTGCGAGTCGCCACAGACGATGGTCATGCCAGGCAGGGAGAGAGCCTTCTCAGGACCTACGACATGTATGATACCATTATCCTTGGTGCCCATGGCGAAATGCGTGATGCCAAACTCCTTGCAGTTGGCGGCAAGTGTCTCCACCTGCTTGCGACCTATAGGGTCATGGATTACCTCCTGCTGGTCAGAAGGAGTGTTATGGTCGGGCATGGCGAATATCTGTGCTGGACGGAATGCCTTGATGCCTTTGTCTCTCAGCACATCGAAAGCCTGAGGGCTTGTCACTTCATGTGCATACAAACGGTCAATGTAGAGTTGTGTGGGACCGTCCTCAATGTTTTGCACTACATGAGAGTCCCAGATTTTGTCAAACAGGGTTTTCATTATCTAAACTTGTTTATCGCATCTATATAAGCTTCTACGGAAGCCTGTACGATGTCTGTATTTGCACTAAATCCGTAATATATGTGGCCGTCATACTCCACGCTCTGATGCACTTTTGCCATGTCATCAGAACCCTTGTTGATGGCCTGGATGGTAAACTCCTTCAGGGTCATCTCCTTGTGGATAATCTGCTTGAGGGCTTTTATGGCTGCGTCTACAGGACCGTTGCCCGTGGCACAAGCCTCAAACTTCTGACCTGAGATGTCGAGACCTATGGCGGCTATCGAACTGGCGTCGCCTGTACCCGAAGACACGCGGAGGAAGTCGAGTTTGAGATTGTTTCTCGCGCTACGCTCGCCACCTGCAAGTGCCAGCACGTCGTCGTCGGTCACCTCTTTCTTCTTGTCTGCCAAGCGGAGGAACTTCTGATATATCGTGTCGAGTTTCTCGCCGTCCACCTCCACGCCGTTGACATGCAGTCTGTGCTTCAAGGCAGCACGACCTGAACGGGCTGTAAGTACGATGGCATTGTCGTCGATGCCCACATCCTTAGGATTCATAATCTCATATGTGGAAGCGTTCTTCAGCACGCCGTCCTGATGTATGCCACTGGAGTGCGCGAAAGCGTTTCTGCCGACGATAGCCTTGTTGGGCTGCACGGGCATATTCATCAAGCTCGACACCATGCGGCTCGTAGGATATATCTTCGTGGTGTTGATATTCGTCTCGATACCAAGGTCGGGATGAGTCTTGAATATCATCGCAACCTCCTCGAGAGAAGTGTTGCCCGCACGCTCGCCTATGCCGTTGATGGTCACCTCCACCTGGCGCGCGCCTCCCAATACACCTGCTATGGTGTTTGCCGTAGCCATGCCAAGGTCATTATGGCAATGGGTCGAGAGGATGGCCTTGCCTGCGGCGAAGGCGTCAACGTGATCATAAAGATATTGTATTTTTTCCTGATACTCGCCCGGTATGCGGAAGCCCGTGGTGTCGGGAATGTTGCACACGGTGGCACCAGCCTTGGTGACAGCCTCTATTACGCGTGCCAGATACTCGTTGTCCGTGCGTCCAGCGTCTTCGGCGTAGAACTCCACGTCCTCCACATAGCGCTTGGCATATTTCACGGCCGCCACGGCACGCTCGATAATCTCCTCGCGGTTTGACTTAAACTTATATAATATGTGGCTGTCGCTCGTGCCGATACCCGTGTGTATGCGCTTGTGCTTGGCATATTTCAGAGCTTCTGCCGCACAGTCGATATCCTTCTCCACGGCTCTTGTGAGGGCGCAGATGACAGGCCATGTCACAGCCTTACTTATCTCTATTACTGAATTGAAGTCACCTGGACTGGAAATAGGGAAACCAGCCTCGATGACATCTACACCGAGCTGTTCGAGTTGCTTTGCCACTTGAATCTTCTCCACAGTGTTGAGCTGGCATCCAGGCACTTGCTCGCCATCGCGGAGAGTGGTATCAAATATAAAAAGTCTATCCATTGTCTCTCTTATGTGAGTATAATTCTTTTATTGTCAGATTCTCATCTTTCTCAATATGTCGGCCATCTTCTCACGCGTGGTGATGCGTGTGGGAACGAGTGGCAGACGGAGGTTGTTTTCTATCAGACCCATCTCGCTCAGCAAGGCCTTCACACCTGCCGGATTGCCGTCTACGAAGAGCAGACTGTAGAGTTCGGTAAACATGTGGTGTATCTTGCGAGCGGGTTCGTATTCGCCTTTGAATTCCAGACGTATCATCCTCGACACCTGCTTGGGCAGGGCATTGCCTATCACGGAGATGGCTCCTGCCGCGCCACTTGCCACCATGGAGAATGTCAGGGCGTCGTCGCCACAGAGCACATCAAAGCGGTCGGGCTTGTTCTTTATGATTTCGTCCACTTGCTCGAGCGAACCGCTTGCCTCCTTTATCGCCACGATATTCTCGCAGTCGTTAGCCAGACGCACGGTAGTCTCCGCCTTGAGGTTCACGCCCGTTCTTCCGGGTACATTATATAATACTACTGGCAGAGGGCTTGCCTCGGCTATGGTCTTGAAATGCTGATAGAGGCCTTCCTGCGAAGGTTTGTTGTAATAAGGGCACACGCTCAGCACGGCATCGATGCCCGTGAAGTCGGTTTCCTGGAGTTCGCGCACCACGTTGGCAGTATTGTTGCCACCGCATCCCATCATGATGGGCACGCGTCCATGGTTGACCTCTACTATAAGATTCTTGATATTGGTTTTCTCTTCTGATGTAAGACATGGGGTCTCGCTCGTGGTACACAGGATGCACAGAAAATCAGCACCATTGTCCAACTGAAACTCCACCAAACGCTTGAGCGCCGCATAGTCCACAGCACCATCATCCTTGAATGGTGTTATCATTGCGAGACCCAAACCTTTGAAAATATTACGCGCCATAGGGGTTATCCTTTCTTTCAATTTGACCGCAAAGATACTACTTTATATTCAAATCAGAAAGAAGATGCGTATCTTTTTTCAACAATCCAACATTTCAGGCATGCGTTTTCACGTTTTCATAAGGTTATGACTGTAT
>CAVKNF010000096.1:0-9608 GCA_963657415.1 bacterium
GCCTTTATTCTTTAGCCTTGATGCGGAGGATATTGAGTGAGAAGGGAGGAATGCAGAACTGCGGCATTGTGCCCTCCATGCTGATATGCTTGCTGACGGGATAGACCACGGTGGGCGAGTCGAGAGTGTTCTCGTCGGTGCCCTTCTTAGACTTTATCTGCGTGAGAGTGGCGCCGTCAGCATGGAAGTCGCCGAGATGGAGGTTGGCTGTCTCTTGGTCGGCTGACGTGTTCACGATCTTGACAATCATCTCCTTTGTGTTGTCGTCCATCGATGCAGATGTGAAGATGCCCGGCGTGGTGACACCGTGGAGTTCGGTCTCCACCATCATCTTGCCGTCTACATATCCCGTCACCTTATTGCCGTCGATGTCTACGCGGATGTCATACCAGTGGCCAGTCTCTACCTTCATCGGCACTCTCTTCAGCGTGCTCTCGCCACCGCCGGCAGCCTGTTCGAATCCGCATGCCGAGTTGCCCCATCCGCCGACATTAAACCAGCAGTAGTTGTCCTTATCTTCATAGTTGAAGATGACGAGGAAACCCTCATCGCCCGAGTTTTTCTTCGCCCGCAGGGACACCGAATAGCGTGTGCCGCCTATGGGATTGCTGACGAGAGCCGTGATGGATTCTCCGTTGGCGGTCTGTGCCAGTCCGTTGTTTTGCCACTCCCAAGTGGTGGACCTCAGCATGAAGTCGTCGGCCTTCTTGCCACTGGCATAGATGGTGTGAGAGCCTGCCGTGACGGTCACATCGGCGAAGACAGACTGGGTGTTCCATGTGCCTACGCCCACGTAACTCTCTTCGGGGGTGTAGATGTGGTTGCCCTTTTGGATAATCTCGTCGCCCTCGGTCACCTTGAGAGTGCGTGTGCCGCGGTTGTCAGCCATCACCTTCTGCACATAATATGAAGGAGTGCCCATCACAGTGCTGGCATTAAATCGCACCATGTCGGGACGCCAGCGGTCGTCATTCTCATTGACGAATATAGGCGCATAGGAACTCATCTTCACGATGTCGCTATTGTTCTCCATACCCATCATGAAGACCGCCTCGCCAAGAGCAGCATTGAGGTTACCGAGATCGCCGAAGCCCTGTGTCACAGCATACTCACCGCAGTAGACGTTGGGCCATGTGCGAGAGTAGGCGTCATACTTCTTGAAGTTGTTGGCAAACCATGCTGGAGTGCGGTAGTAGTGTTCATCGACGAGTTTCACTTTCTCCTTCGACTCCCATCGTGGGTCGTCGGTGCCCCATGCAGCCACGTTGCCGATAATGTGCATCTTGGGGTATTTCTTCAAGATGGCATCGCGGAATATGCGGTATCTCTTATAATAGTTGTCGGATGTCTGCTGTCCGTCAGACTGATTGTTCTCGTTGCCAATCTCGACGTACTCGATGTTGAATGGTTCTGGATGTCCGTTCTTGGCACGCATGGCACCATATTTTGAGGTCACTGGACCGTTGGCATATTCCAGCGCGTTCATGCATTCGTCCACCCACATGCGGATGTCCTCCACGGGAGTTACGCCTCCGTGCCATATGCCTATATTGCAGACATATAGCGGTTTGGCATTGATGTCTTCGGCGAGTTGCAGATATTCATGAAATCCAAGACCGTCGGATGTGCGGTATCCCCAGTTCTTGTTCCAGTGTCCGGGGCGCTCCTCTATAGGACCGATGGTGCGTTCCCAACGGAAGGCATTGTCGGGAGAGTCCTGTCCTTCCACGAAGCATCCTCCGGGGAAGCGCATGAAGGCAGGGTGAAGGTCGTGAAGCATCTCCACAAGATCAGGGCGTAGACCGTTGTCGCGGTTATTGTATGTCGGAGGGAAGAGCGACACCATGTCGAGATAGAAGTCGGAGTTGCCCTTAGAGGAGATGACGAAGATGGCGTTCTTGTCGTTGGTAGAAGATGTCAGCGTGGCTGTCACGTGTTGCCAACCTTTCTTCGAAGAGTTAAACTTCAAGCGCTCGGATGCGTAGAGCCTTGTTCCCGTCTTGCCCTTTATCATGGCATAGAGTTCGCGAGAGCGGTTCACCTTTATCCACATGGAGAGTTTATAGGTGCGCCCCTTCACGGAGTTGATGCCCCAGAATCCGTTGTTGGCGACACCTGCGTCGGTGTCGCCTATGCCCGTGGTCACCACGTGTAGGCATTGCTTCTGCGCCTTGTTGAGCAGATTGTCCTTGGCGATGGTCATCTTCACATTGCCGTTGACCGAGAGATAAGGTTGCCATGCTTCAGCAGTCGTCTCGTTGTCCTCGAATGAGCGGTTGCGGATGAGTTCGGCATAGATGCCACCGTCGGCGGCGTGATTGATGTCTTCATAGAAGATGCCGTAGAGCATCGGACTGATGTCTATGCCCGTGGGACGGCTGTCGATGTTGATGTTGACCTGTGCCATAGACGTTGTGGCAAAGGCGACAGATAAGCCTAATATTAGTAGTTGTTTTCTCATATGAGATATTTTTCTCTTATACATTATAAATTATTCATTGTACAATTATACATTGTACATTATTCATTGTACATTATATTATATATGTGTCTATAAGTTTCCTGTAGAGTGGCACCGTGGAGAGCAGTCGGGCATTGCCCACAAGATATAACTGCTTCATGGCGCGCGTCATCACGACATTGAGTTTGCGGTCTATGGTCTTGCCATTCTCGCAGAAGCAGTTGTCGGTGAGGAAGTCCAGTTGGTAGTGGCGCTGCACGGTGAAACCATAGATGATGGCTTCGCGCTGCGAACCCTGGAAGCGCTCCACAGTGTCGATGGTGATGTCGGGGTCGGAGTGCAGACGGCGGTGTATGGCATTACGCACAGCAGATATCTGACTGCGGTAAGGCACTATGATGCCGATGCTCATGCTGTCTCCGATGCTTTCCACCAGTGAGGCTATGACTTCGGCTTCCGACGTGTTTACCTTGTCAGACGATGTTATCTCGTCAGGATGTACGTCGATAAACTGCACTCGGCTGACCGTCGAAGGTTCCGTCTGATGTGGCAGGGGCACGCACGAGAGCATGCCCTCATAAAACTCATGGCTCGGGAATGCCACGATGTCTTCATGCATACGACCTTGCGAATGAAGCATATAGACCACCTGCGGGTTGTCACCGTATCGGCGGAGCAGACGTTCGAAGAGCGACAGACGACAGTCATAGAGTCCTATCTCGTGGAGCAGTGGGTCGTCGGTGGTAGATTCCGCCTGTTCCTGCTGCACCACCGCAGGCAACTGCTTGTGGTCGCCTATCATGACAAACTTGCCTATGGCCTCGCCGTCGCCATGACGTGCCGAGAGCAGACCGAGGAGTTGAGGTTCGAGTATCTGTGATGCCTCGTCGATGATGGCGAGCGAGAAACTGCGCAAGGCGAAGATGGACTGACGGGAGTTGAAGGCTGTCGTGGTGCCGACGAATATCCGTTGTCGCCTTACGAAGTCCTTTATGGCATCAATCTTTACTATACCCGCCACCTTGTTGTCGAGCAGATAGGGGCGGTAAACCTCGCTGCATGAAGCCTCATTGCCTATGCGCACGAAGTCGATGCCTTCTTCTGCGAGTTTCGAACAAATCTCGTCCACCGCCCTATTGGTGTATGCCATGACGGCTACTGAAGAGTCTTCATTGGTGAGTTCCTCCTTGAGAGTGTTGAGCATGCCAAAACTGGTCTTGCCCGTGCCTGGAGGTCCCACGATGAGAAAGAGTTCGCATGCCTGCTTTACTCTGAGTGAGAGAGTGTTGAATTGTTTGTAATCACCATTGAGAGTCTTGCTCGTGTCTACCTCTGGTTCTCTCTGTGTGAGGATGAGACTGCGCCGCCTTGCCGAGGCAGAGAGAAAGGCGTGGACAGCGCGAAACTGTGACGCGAACGACGAGTCCATGAAGTCGTGCTCCATAGCCCAGGAGAAGTCAGGCGGAGTGTCGAATACCTTGGCATTGGTCTGCGGTACACGTAGTTTCAGAGTGATACTGTCAGCATCGATCTTCTCTATTGATGCGCGGTGCACCATCGTCTTGCGACAGTCGGGTTCGGTGCCACGGCGGTAGGGGAAGAGAGTCACGATGTCGCCCGTGCGGAAATTGGATGCACTGAGGTCGGCATTGTCGCATACGACGTGCGTGTTCGTGGCACTTATGGTGAGGTTGTCGATGATATTTCCCGCCTCCTTCTTCTCTTCCAGAGAGTCATGCCATCGTGCCGCCGCTCCGCTGTTCTCCTTGCGCTTGTTGCCTATCTTCGAGAGAATAAACTCACGCTGCACAAACTGCATCATCGCCTGATGGTAAGCCATTTCGAGAGGTGTGGCCGTGTGCAGAGGAGCAAGAGTGCGGTTGATGTCAACAGATGTGTAGTTTGTCCACAGGCGGCTTGACGTGTGGTTTATATTAAGGTCTTCGGCCTTGAGAGTCTTCAACAAGCCAAACCCATGAATATTATACTGGAGTTCGCTCCATACCAATTGGTTGCGCAGACGAAAGGCACGATAGAGAAGTTCGGGTGCCGAGTCGGTGTGAAGCAAGGACTGCTCATATTTGGAATAGAGCAGGAAGGGGCGTATCTGGTTGTTGGGTATGTTGTAGTTGTAGTGCAGCAAGGCGCGATAGAGCAACAACTGTACAAAATGGGGCGTAGTCTTGTGTGGCGTTACAAAACCTCGTTCGCCAGGTACAAAGTCAGCCTTGCCCGACTTCTGCTCTATCAGTATGTGGCAGTCACGCTGCAGGAAGTCGATGCGTCCCTGCAGTCCGAGCATCTCACAGGTGAAAGAGGGTTCGAGCACAACTTCCTCTGGACTGAAGTCTGCCACCGTCTGTGGCAAGTCTTGGCTGAAAGCCTTATGTATGTGAGTCTTCTGCACCAAGGCATCCTTATGGAAATCTGCACCAAGGTCATCGCATGCCGCCATGGCGAGAGCGTGCGACTGGCAGAAGTCGCTGATGCTCTCCTTATACGGACGGTCATGCTGTCCGTGCAGTTCCTCGTCGAGCAGTTGGCTGGCGAAGTCGCCGAAGAGAGTGTAGCGAGTCTGCGCAGATGGCGCTATCTTCTTTATCAAGGCAGTAAGCGGAGTCACTCCATACTCCTGAAACATTGCCGCCAGAGACGATATGTCCACAAGAAAGTCGGGCTCGAGGATAATCATCTCCGGATAAGTGAGTCCTTCTTCCTGGCGGGGATGAATGAGATTGAGTTGCGCGCCTATGGAGAGCAGGGGCGTGAGATAAGAGTAGTCGTATTGCAGATATTTGTTTGCTTGCCCATAGCAGACCGTCAGTTCGGGCATGTCGCCTTCGTCTGCCCTGCCGTGTATGACGGTGTCATCCCAACTGTCCACGATGATGCGCAGGCAGTCGGCAGAGGCTTTCTTCCATCCTCCGTCGATGTAACCTTGAGGAAGATTGTCCTTTAGACGTGATGGGATATCGATTTCGGGATGCAGCAGATGCAGCAGCGCCGTGATGCTCTTAAGGTCATAGGGAAAGCACTTCTGTAGAGCCTCGTCATCCAGTTCATCGAGATGGCGTATGCGCTGGCGTGCGTTGCCCACGGCCCTTACCAACTTTGCGTCAGCCTTGTGCTCCTTGAGCAGGTAACTCGTCTTGGCAAAGAGACCCGAGAACTGCAACGGCAGGTCGCGCAGACTAAGGTCGACAAGTCGCGTGAGGACAAAGCGCAGTGTCCTGTAGGCATCTCTTGCCGACTTCGTGTCAAGTGCGCGAAGCAGTCCTTGCAACAGTTCGTTATTGTCCTCCAAGGCGTTCAAAGAATGTCTGTGTTTCCTCCCAAGTCTTGAAATCATCAGAACCAAACTTTATGCTTGTGCCCATGAAGTTGGGATATTCCTTGGTACTGATAATATAGTCACCCAATAGAAGTTCGGGATGATTGGTGAATATCACCTTGTTCCATGCCGGAGCGGAGAAGGCATCTTCTATCCACGCCTGCATGTCGGTGATGCTCTGCGGGTCGTTGGTAGGAGCCGGCGCTACGAAGTTGATGTCGTAAATAGGCAACAGATACTCGTAACACTTGGCAAGGTTGGACTTCGGTTTGCCGTAATTGTCCTTCAGTGTGTCGGCGCAGATATACACGATGCTGCGCTTGCGCCCGTTCTGTCGGTCGTCAATCTGCTGTATGATGGGAATGACATATCGGAAGATGATATGTTCCGTAAGCCTGTGTTCGCCATGGAAATGTATGGCATTGGGATAGTAAGAGCGGAAGAGGTCGAAAGTGTGCACCGTGGGGTCGTTGTCGCCAAAGAGTCCCCACACGCGCTCACGGTCATCGTCGGTCATGTCTTCAAAGCAATGGGTAGTCATCTCGCGGTATTCCTTCACCATGGCCTTGGTCACGATAAACTCCTGTATACCGTCCTTGCGAGGATTGAAGAAAGTCTGTTTGCCCATCATACCGTGCTCCGACATGGTGTCGCCCATCTGAAATGCCGGGTTGGTGAGTATGCGGTCATAGCCACGGAGCATCTCTGTATACATGCCTCCCATGGATGTGCCTATTATCAAGTCAGGTTTCTCCTTCGCTGCCATATTGCGAAGCATCTCCATAGCCTCGGTGGGATTGAGCGGTATGTCTTCTGCTATTACCCTTGCCGAAGGCATGAGCGTCTGTAGCAGTTTCACTGTATTGGTGGAAGCCGCCGACCCGAATCCGTGGACATACATCACGGTCTTGTCTTTCATCAGGTCGGGGAAGGTCTTTACATATTGATTTTCCATAATGTTTTGTGTTGTACACGTCTTTCTTCTTTAGGCAAATGTACGAATAAATATTGGGATGAGTGCCAACCCTTCATAAAATAATTGCCATTAAATGATAGTTGGGCGAAAATGTAAGCACAATCTGAAAAACACATGGAAAAGGTGACATTATAGAGGGAATTTTAGTATCTTTGCATGGATATATAATTTTGTAAAGAACAAACGTAAAGGATGAAAGTAACAGACAAGATAAAGGATTTGAAGGGCAGGAACTTCTCTTTTGAAGTGTTGCCTCCGCTGAAAGGCAATGGCGTGGAGGCTTTGTTCGCCACAATAGAGAAACTTTCGGCCAACAATCCTCTGTATGTCAACATTACCACTCATCATAGTGAATATGTATACCGGGAACTCCCCGGCGGACAGTTTGAGCGCTCGCGTGTGCGTCGCCGTCCTGGTACAGTGGCTATAGCGGCTGCCATACAGAATAAGTTTGACATCCCCGTGGTGCCTCATGTCATCTGCTCGGGCGTGAGTAGCGACGACATAGAATATGAACTCTTGGATTTGCAGTTTCTCGGTATAGAGAACCTGCTTCTCCTGCGTGGTGACAAGGCAAAGGAAGACCGCGTGTTTACTCCTGTAAATGGAGGCTACGCCCATACTACCGAACTGCAACAGCAGGTGAACAGATTTAATGAGGGATTCTTCAATGACGGCAGTCAGATGAAGCATCCGGGCACTCCCTTCTCTTATGGTGTGGCATGCTATCCCGAAAAGCACGAGGAAGCACCCAACCTGCAGATGGACTTGGAATATCTGAAGATGAAGCAGGACCTTGGCGCAGAGTATGCCGTGACGCAACTCTTTTATGACAACAGTAAATATTTCGAGTTCGTGGATGCTGCACGCAAGGAAGGAATAACCATTCCAATAATACCGGGAATCAAACCGATGGCCAAACTCTCGCAACTCACTGTAGTGCCAAAGACATTTCATGTGGACTTGCCTGAGGAACTTGCACGCGAGGCAGTGAAATGCAAGACTGATGCCGACGCCAAGGCGTTGGGTATTGAGTGGGGCATTAACCAGTGTAGAGAACTCTATGAGAATGGTGTCAACACCATACATTTCTACACCGTGTCGGCTGTAGACTCCGTAGTAGAGATAACCAACCGCCTGGGACATTGACAGACAAGTAAACCTGCAGGGAGACTCTTGAGATGAAGTTCAGTGAGATAATCGGACAGGAAGAGATAGTGGCACGACTGCTGAAGATGGCAGAAGAAAACAGAGTGCCGCATGCACTGATGCTTGCAGGAGCGTCGGGCTATGGCACGTTGCCGTTGGCTCTGGCTTTGGCTTCCTATCTTCTCGGCGAACGTGAAGAAGGAACAAATGCTAATGTGGAGGCGATGCTTAGGAAATATCGCCACCCCGACCTGCACTTTGTCTATCCTGTCATACGTCCTGCCGGAACATCATCAAGTAGGGAAATCATAAGCGACGACTTTGCCGACGAGTGGCATGAGTTGCTACAGCAGTCGCCATTCTTCACCTTTGAGGAATGGCTCACAATGATGAAGACGGAGAACCAGCAGGCTCAGATATTCGCTGCAGAGGCTGACTCGCTCATACACAAACTGTCTCTCAAGTCGAGCCAAGGCGGATATAAGGTCTGCATAATATGGTTGCCCGAGAGAATGAATGTGGCGTTTGCCAACAAGATACTGAAACTCCTCGAGGAACCGCCAAGTCAGACAGTATTCATCCTGGTGAGTGAAGAACCGCAAAGATTGCTCGAGACCATACGCAGCCGTGTGCAGCGCATAGATGTAAAGCGCATCTCTGATGAGGCCGTAAAGAATGCACTCGTGACAAAGCGCGGACTCGATGAGGCCATGGCGGAGCGTGTCACCCACATAGCCTGCGGCAACTGGCTCAAGGCGATGGAATTCCTTGATGCCGGCAATGAGAACCGCGAGTTTCACAGTATGTTTGTCATGCTGATGCGTTTTGCCTATCAGCGCAACACCATGGGCATGAAGAAGTGGGCTGACGCTGTGGCAAGCTATGGCCGAGAGAAGCAGAAGCGACTGTTGGCATATATGTCGTCGCAGGTGAGGGAGAACTTCATGTATAACTTCGGCAACCCACAACTCATATACATGACAGAAGAGGAAGAACAGTTCTCCAAGAACTTTGCCCGCTTTGTCAACGAGGCCAATGTGGTGGACCTGATGGATTTAATAGACAAAACAACTAAGGCTATCGGACAGAATGCCAATGCAAAGATGGAATTCTTTGACTTTGCGCTCAAGACGATAGTACTCATAATAAGAAAATAATGGATTACAAGAATATGAAATTCCGTATTGCCGACGGATGCTGTCAGGGACTTTGCCGAAAGGGCATCGGACGCTCTGACCGTCAGCTCAACACCTATGACTGGTTGGCTGATGTTCCCGGCAACAATGAAACTACCGACCTGGTGGAGGTGCAGTTTAAGAATACACGTAAAGGATATTACCATAATACAGTCAATCTTGACCTGAAGAAAGGTGACACCGTGGTGGTGGAAGCCAATCCTGGTCATGACATTGGTGTGGTGACTCTCACCGGTCGTCTTGTGGAGCTGCAGGTGAAGAAGGCAAACCTTCGTCTGCCTGATGATATCCGTCGCATATGCCGCTTGGCAAAGGAGTCGGATATGGAAAAATATCGCGAAGCAAAGTCACGTGAGCATGACACCATGATACAAAGTCGACAGATTGCCAAGAATCTCGGACTCGACATGAAGATAGGTGACGTGGAGTATCAGGGCGACTGCAACAAGGCTATATTCTATTATATCGCCGATGAGCGTGTGGACTTCCGCCAAC
>CAVKNF010000097.1:0-9489 GCA_963657415.1 bacterium
CATCTGTCTGCGCCCAAATTTCCCCCCCCGAGCCGAGTAGGGCTAATGCTAATAATAGCGAGTTGATTTTTTTCATAAAGTTGTAATAATAGAGTTAATAATGTATATAATGATTTCTTAATTATTAGTTATTAGTTATCAGTTATTAGTTATATCGTTAGGCATTTATCGCCTTTAGTGTCTTAGGTTTGTTTTACAAAAGTAAAGAGAATATAACGAAAAAACTGATATACTGTAGTTAAATATGGTTAATTCGCAAGGAATAAATAAGTAAAGTAGGAGGTACAGCGCCCTCGCTGTACCACTCAAGAGATAAAATTGCAACTATAGTAGGTGCTGCGTCCTCGCTGCACCGATCAGTTTCCTAAGATATTATAATTCTCCCACAGAATTCACAGATTACACAGAAGAGTGGTGCCATGGCACCACTTCATATTCCGTGAGTTCTGTGAGATCTGTGGGAGACCTTTTTGCTTGCGACTGGTACGGCGAGGGCGCCGTACCTCCTACTTTACCTCTGCTTATTAGCGGGGCAAAGCGGGGACGCTTCGCCTACTATGGTTACCATTCGCAAGCGAGAAAATGCTATTCATAGTAGGTACAGCGTCCCCGCTGCATCCATTCGCCATAAAGGATTGGACGTTCAAAATTGACAAAAACATAAAAAGCATACAACAGAAAACGCCGTGCTATGAGGAATCATAACACGGCGTCATTATTTACGGGAATAATATGTTTCTTTAGTTCTCCTTGCCTGTCTCAAAAGGAGTGGCAGTGCGTGGAGCAGTTTCTGCTGTAGGCAACTTAATGCGACCGAACTGCTGCTCATACTTTACAACATTCTCCTGCAATGCCATCAGGAAACGCTTAGCGTGCTCTGGAGCAAAGATTACTCTGGCACCTACATTTGCCTTTGCGAGACCAGGCAACAATGCTGCAAAGTCTACGATAAACTCTGAAGGAGAGTGTGTGATGAGTGCAAGGTTGGCATATACGCCCTTGGCTACTTCTGGATCAAGATTGAACTGTAACTGATTGTTGTTCTCTTCCATAATCGTTATCAGATTTGAGGTTATTAATTACTTATGAATTATAATTAAGGAGCTTCCTCTACACATGTGAGGAAGCTCCCCTATCGTTTTCTATTATTTACTCAGCAGGCTGGTATGCATCGATGACATTCTTGCGGTTGGCCTCCATTCTCTCGTGATCCTCCTTAGAACCGACGATGAGCTTAGACCACTGACGCAAACCTGTACCGGCAGGTATCAGGTGACCGCAGATCACATTCTCCTTCATACCCTCGAGGAAGTCTACCTTTCCACGGATAGCGCTCTCATTGAGCACCTTTGTGGTCTCCTGGAATGATGCTGCCGACATGAAGCTCTTTGTAGCAAGTGATGCACGTGTGATACCCTGGAGTACCTGTGTAGAGACTGCTGGTCTTGCATCACGCACAGCAACCTGACGAAGGTCACGGCGCTTGAGTGATGAGTTCTCGTCACGCAACTTTCTTGCAGTGATAATCTGTCCTGGGTGGAGGTTCTCTGAATCTCCTGCATCAACGACAACCTTCTTGCCCCATATGCGGTCGTTCTCCTCAATGAAGTCAAGTTTGTCGATGAGCTCCTGCTCAAGGAATGATGTATCGCCAGGATCATCAATCTGAACCTTGCGCATCATCTGACGCACGATAATCTCAAAGTGCTTGTCATTGATAGGCACACCCTGCAGACGGTATACATCCTGTACTTCGTTCACAATATACTCCTGAACGGCAGTAGGACCCTGGATGCGAAGGATGTCGCTTGGAGTCACGATACCATCAGACAATGGAGTTCCGGCACGCACAGCGTCATGCTCCTGCACGAGAATCTGACGTGAGAGAGAAACTGTGTAAGTCTTGCTCTCGCCATGCTTTGGAGTAACGATAATCTCGCGGTTGCCTCGCTTAACCTTACCCATGGTAACCTCACCGTCGATTTCGGAAACGATAGCAGGGTTGGATGGGTTGCGGGCCTCGAAGAGCTCGGTCACACGTGGGAGACCACCGGTGATATCACCTGCACCACCAACGGCACGAGGAATCTTCACAAGTGTCTGACCTGTCTTTATCTCTGCTCCGTCTTCCACTACGACGTGACCACCTACAGGGAAGTTGTATGTACCAATGACATTTCCAGATGCATCAACTACATCACAACTTGGAACAAGTGTGCGGTCCTTGGCATCGGTGATAATCTTCTCTGCCAAACCTGTTGTATCGTCGGTCTCAATCTTAATGGTCTGTCCTTCGATGACATCATGGAAACGCAACTTACCAGCATATTCGCTAAGAATAACGGCGTTGAATGGGTCCCATCGAGCAATGAGGTCGCCCTTCTTCACAAGATCACCATGTTCGAAATAGAGTGAAGAACCGTAAGGCACATTGAGGTTAGATACTGCGATACCAGTAGTAGGATCGATGAAACGGATTTCTGTCAATCGGCTTACAACCTTCTTGCATGCCTTGCCTTCCTCTTCAAATGGAACGGTGCGAAGCTCGTCAAACTCGATGCGAGCATCATTCTTGGCGGTGATAGATGCATTGGCAGCAGCGTTACCAGCCACACCACCGGCGTGGAATGTACGGAGGGTAAGCTGTGTACCAGGCTCACCAATAGCCTGTGCAGCGATGACACCTACAGCCTCACCGAGCTGAACCATCTTCTGGGTAGCGAGGTTGCGACCGTAACACTTCATACAGATACCCTTGCGGCTCTCACAGGTAAGTACGGAACGTACCTCTACCATCTCGATACCAGCATCCTCGATAGCCTTGGCTCTTACCTCGTTGATTTCCTCACCAGACTCGCAGATTACGAGACCTGTGTGCGGGTCAATGATGTCATGAACACTCACACGACCGAGAATACGGTCATAAAGAGAGGAGATGACCTCGTCACCATTCTTGATGGCACGGCACTCAAGACCACGCAGTGTACCACAGTCTTCCTCGGTGATAATCATGTCGTGTGACACGTCAACAAGACGACGGGTGAGGTATCCTGCGTCGGCAGTCTTCATAGCGGTGTCGGCAAGACCCTTACGGGCACCGTGTGACGCGATGAAGTACTCAAGCACTGACATACCTTCCTTAAAGTTGGAAAGAATAGGGTTCTCAATAATCTGAGCAGTCTCAGCACCAGACTTTGTAGGTTTAGCCATAAGACCACGCATACCCGAGAGCTGTTTGATCTGGTCCTTAGAACCACGGGCTCCAGAGTCGAGCATCATGAACACAGCATTGAATCCCTGGTCGGCCTCGGTCATCTGCTTGAGGAGGACATCACCAAGTTCGCTGTTTACATGTGTCCAAGTTTCAATAACCTGATTGTAACGCTCCTTGTCGGTGATGAAACCCATGTTATAGTTGTCGGTGATAGCCTGTACTTCCTTGTTACCTCTCTCGACAATCTCCTCCTTCTCTTTAGGGATGATGATATCGTCAAGGTTGAATGACAGTCCGGCAACATATGCCATGCGGTAACCGAGGTTCTTGATACCATCGAGGAACTCGCAGGCACGAGCCATACCGACAGCATTGATTACATTGGCGATAAGTCCGCGGAGAGTCTTCTTTGATATAATGTCATTGAAGAAACCTATCTCATTCGGAATAATCTCATTTGCTATGACACGTCCGACGGTAGTCTCAACCATTCTCTTCTGCATCTTACCATCTACAAGGTCGTCAACGATAACCTTTACAAGAGCATGCAGGTCGCAACGGCCTTCATTGTTGGCGATGATTGCCTCCTCTGGACCATAGAATGTCAAGCCTTCGCCCTTTGCTGCTGGACGAATCTTTGTGATGTAGTAGAGACCAAGCACCATATCCTGTGAAGGTACGGTGATAGGGTTACCATTAGCAGGGTTGAGGATATTATGGCTCTGAAGCATCAGAATCTGAGCCTCAAGAATTGCCTCATTGCTCAATGGGAGGTGAACAGCCATCTGGTCACCGTCGAAGTCGGCATTGAAGGCTGTACATGCCAATGGATGCAACTGGATAGCCTTACCCTCAATCATCTTAGGCTGGAAAGCCTGAATACCAAGACGGTGAAGTGTAGGAGCACGGTTGAGAAGAACAGGGTGACCCTTCATCACATTCTCAAGGATATCATAGATAACCGGCTCACGACGGTCTACAATCTTCTTTGCAGACTTGACAGTCTTCACTATGCCACGCTCAATGAGCTTGCGGATGATAAACGGCTTGTAGAGTTCGGCTGCCATCTGCTTAGGAAGACCACACTCACCCATCTTGAGTTCAGGACCTACGACGATTACCGAACGTGCAGAATAGTCTACACGCTTACCGAGGAGGTTCTGACGGAAACGTCCTGCCTTACCCTTAAGAGAATCTGACAAAGACTTCAATGGACGATTGCTCTCGCTCTTGACAGCGCTCGACTTACGGCTATTGTCAAAGAGTGAGTCTACTGCTTCCTGAAGCATACGCTTCTCATTACGGAGAATAACCTCAGGAGCATGTATCTCTACGAGTCTCTTCAGACGGTTGTTACGGATAATAACACGACGGTAGAGGTCATTAAGGTCGGATGTTGCAAAACGACCACCATCAAGAGGAACCAATGGGCGGAGCTCTGGAGGAGTTACAGGAATAACCTTCATGATCATCCACTCAGGACGGTTGATATCCTTGCTTGAACGGAATGCCTCTACGATGCGTAAACGCTTGAGTGCTTCAGTCTTGCGCTGCTGGCTTGAATCCTTTGCAGCCATATCACGAAGCTCATACGAAAGAGCATCGAGATCGAGACTTGCGAGCAAGTCGTAAACAGCCTCTGCACCCATCTTCGCAATAAACTTGTTTGGATCACTGTCCTCAAGAAGTTCATTACTTGGGTCGAGTTTGTTCTCTACGATATCGAGATACTCATCCTCTGTAAGGAGATCATATTTGTGAGAACCGTTAAGTTCGAAACCATCCTGGTCGGTACGTCCCTCAAGAACACCTGGGCGGATTACCACATATCTCTCATAGTAAATGACAGAATCCAATTTCTTGGTTGGCATACCGAGGAGGTATCCGATCTTGTTTGGGAGAGAACGGAAATACCAGATATGTGCTACTGGCACAACGAGCTCGATGTGTCCAGCACGTTCACGACGAACTTTCTTCTCAGTCACTTCCACACCACAACGGTCGCAGACAATACCTTTATAGCGAATACGCTTGTACTTACCACAGGCGCACTCATAGTCCTTTGTAGGACCGAAAATGCGCTCGCAGAACAGACCATCGCGCTCAGGCTTGTAAGTACGGTAGTTGATGGTTTCAGGCTTGGTCACCTCTCCGAAAGAATTCTCAAGAATTTCTTCAGGCGAAGCCAGACTGATAGTTATCTTAGTAAAATTGTTTTTTACTTTTTTATCTTTTTTGAAAGCCATATTCTTTTCTGTTTATGATGCTATTAATCCAGTTTCACACTCAAGCCGAGACCGCGAAGTTCATGCAGCAACACGTTGAGTGACTCAGGTATACCAGGAGTTGGCATTGGATCTCCCTTGACAATAGCCTCGTATGTCTTGCTACGTCCGACAGTATCGTCTGACTTGACGGTGAGAATTTCCTGGAGCACATGAGATGCACCGAATGCCTCGATAGCCCAGACCTCCATCTCTCCGAAACGCTGACCACCAAACTGTGCTTTACCTCCAAGAGGCTGCTGTGTGATAAGTGAGTAAGGACCGATAGAACGAGCGTGCATCTTGTCTTCCACCATATGACCGAGCTTGAGGAAGTAGGTCATACCGACAGTTGCCGGCTGGTCGAAACGAGCACCTGTTTCACCGTCATAGAGGTATGTAGAGCAATAGCGTGGAAGTCCAGCCTTGTCAGTCCATTCGTTGAGGTCCTCAAGGTGAGCACCATCGAAGATTGGAGTAGCAAACTTCACACCCAGACGCTTACCAGCAGCACCAAGTACAGCCTCGAATATCTGACCGAGGTTCATACGAGAAGGCACACCCAGTGGGTTAAGCACGAGGTCTACAGGACGACCGTCTTCCATGAACGGCATATCTTCTACGCGCACAATCTTGGAAACAATACCCTTGTTACCGTGACGACCTGCAAGTTTGTCACCAACGCCAATCTTACGTTTCTTGGCAACATAAACCTTTGCCATCTGGAGAATACCTGAAGGCAGGTCATCACCGATAGAGATAGCAAACTTGCGACGCTTGAGTTCTGCATCGAGCAACTTGTACTTACGGATATAGTTTACGATAAGCTTCTGAATGAGTTCATTCGTATGCTCATCCTCTGTCCATGCATTTGACTGGATTCCATCATACTCAAGATTCTTGAGACTTGTGCTCGCGAACTTGCTACCCTTAGTGATAATCTCAGCACCAGAGTAATCCTTTATACCCTGACAGGTCTTGCCTTCGGTGAGAATCATCAACTTGTCAACGAGGATATCCTTCAAGTCGTTGTTCTTTGCATCATACTCCTCGTCAAGTTTCTGCAGCAGTATCTTGTCTGCCTTCTTTGATTCGCGTGTCTTGATAGCACGAGAGAAGAGCTTCTTGTCAATGATAATACCAGAAAGCGATGGATTAGCCTTGAGTGAAGAATCCTTCACGTCACCAGCCTTGTCACCGAAGATAGCGCGAAGCAACTTCTCTTCTGGTGAAGGTTCGCTTTCGCCCTTAGGAGATATCTTACCGATGAGAATATCACCTGGCTCAACACGAGCACCTACACGGATGATACCATTGTCATCGAGGTCTTTGGTAGCTTCCTCACTAACGTTTGGTATATCAGAAGTGAACTCCTCCATACCGCGCTTGGTCTCACGTACATCGAGAGTATACTCATCAACGTGTACTGATGTAAGAACATCCTCACGTACAAGACGCTCTGAAAGCACGATGGCATCCTCATAGTTGTAACCCTTCCAAGGCATGTAAGCCACGAGGAGGTTGCGACCAAGAGCCAGCTCTCCGTTCTCAGTAGCGTAACCCTCAGTAAGTATGTCACCCTTCTTCACACGCTGTCCCTTATGACAGATTGGACGAAGGTCAATAACCATGTTCTGGTTTGTGCGACGGAACTTAGGTATACGGTATTCCTTCAATGCTGGTTCGAAGCTTACGAAATCCTCTTCCTCTGTTCTATCATAGAGAATACGGATTGTAGTAGCGTCGAGATAATCGATGACACCGTCACCCTCAGCAGTAATCATAGTACGGGAATTCTCGCAAACCTGCTTCTCAAGACCTGTACCCACGATAGGCGCATCATTGTGAAGCAATGGCACAGCCTGGCGCATCATGTTACATCCCATCAATGCACGGTGACCGTCATCATGCTCAAGGAAAGGAATCAGTCCTGCAGAAACAGATGCAATCTGCTGTGGAGCCACGTCAACAAGGTCTACCTGTGTTGGAGGAACAACTGGATAGTCAGCATCCTGACGGCACTTCACGACCTTACGGATAAATGATCCTTCAGGAGTAAGTGGTGCATTACCCTGTCCAATGATAAGTCCTTCCTCTTCCTCTGCAGTCATGTATACAACATCGTTGTTATCCATGTCCACCTTGGAATCTTTAACCTTACGGTATGGAGTCTCAATGAATCCGAGGTCGTTGATCTTTGCATATACACAAAGTGAAGAAATCAGACCGATGTTAGGACCTTCAGGTGACTCAATAGGACAAAGACGACCATAGTGAGTATAGTGAACGTCTCGAACCTCAAAGCCTGCTCTTTCACGAGAAAGACCGCCAGGACCAAGGGCAGAAAGACGACGCTTGTGAGTAACCTCAGCAAGTGGGTTGGTCTGGTCCATGAACTGTGACAATGGGTTAGTACCAAAGAATGAGTTGATAACGCTTGAGATAGTCTTGGCGTTAATCAGTTCTGTCGGAGTGAAGATTTCATTGTCACGCACATTCATGCGCTCCTTTATAGTACGGCTCATACGAGAAAGACCGATATTGAACTGGTTAGCCAACTGCTCACCGATAGTGCGCACACGGCGGTTGCTCAAGTGGTCAATATCATCAACACTTGCATTTGAATTGATAAGGTTGATGAGATACTTTATAATCTCGATGATATCATCCTTGGTAAGTACACGGATATCCGTAGAAGTATTCAAACCGAGCTTCTTGTTGATGCGGTATCTACCAACATCTCCCAAGTCATAACGTTTGTCAGAGAAGAACAGGTTCTGGAACACTTCACGTGCACTTGCATCATCAGCAGGGTCAGAATTACGCAACTGACGATATATATATGTAACAGCTTCCTTTTCTGAGTTGCTTGGATCCTTTGCGAGAGTATTGAAGATGATAGAGTATTTGCTGGCAACATCTTCATCCTTATGGAGAAGGATTGTTGAAGCACCACTCTCCAATATCTCGTCAATGTTTTCCTCTGTTATCTCTGTCTCGCGCTCGAGAATCAATTCGTTGCGCTCGATAGATACAACTTCGCCTGTATCCTCATCAACGAAATCTTCGGTCCAGCTCTTCAGCACACGAGCTGCAAGAGTACGACCCAGGACAGCCTTTATATTTTTCTTGTTAACCTTTACTTCTTCTGCAAGGTCGAAAATCTGGAGAATATCTTTATCATTCTCGAAACCTACAGCACGGAGCAAAGTGGTAACAGGTAATTTCTTTTTACGGTCAATATAAGCGTACATCACGTTGTTAACGTCAGTAGCAAACTCTATCCAAGAACCCTTGAAAGGAATGATACGTGCGCTATAGAGTGATGTTCCGTTGGCGTGAACACCTTGACTGAAGAACACGCCAGGAGAACGGTGCAACTGCGAAACAACTACTCGCTCAGCACCGTTGATAATGAATGTACCATTATCTGTCATATAAGGAATAGTTCCGAGGAACACATCCTGTATGAATGTACCGAAATCCTCATGGTCAGGATCAGTACAATAAAGTTTCATCTTAGCCTTGAGAGGCACATTATATGTCAGACCACGCTCAAGACACTCCTCGATACTATAACGGGGAGGATCGATATAATAGTCCAGGAACTCAAGAACGAAATTGTTTCTTGTATCGGTTATCGGGAAATTCTTTGCAAAAACCTGGTACAAACCATCGTTCTTCCTTTTCTCTGGCGGTGTATCCAACTGAAGGAAATCCTTGAAGGACTTCAGCTGCACATCGAGAAAATCCGGATAAGGGAGCGGATTGTGTACTCTTGCAAAATTTACTCTATTATCAATTACTTTTGAAGCCATAATTAAAAATTAATTCCTGTATTTCCGGTAATTCCAGCCGAACCAGACATCCTGGACACTAGAAAGACACAAAAAGGTTAGGATTCACCTACTTGGCAAACCCTAACCATATTTTTTACGAAGTAATAAAGCTTACTTAAGCTCTACCTTAGCACCAGCCTCTTCGATGGCCTTCTTAAGGTTCTCAGCCTCG
>CAVKNF010000098.1:0-9332 GCA_963657415.1 bacterium
AACAATCTTCATGCAGTCTACACTGTTAAGACTGTTGCTACTGGTTGTAGGAGTTGTTTCATACACTTTCGTTGTCACCGTACCGTCATTTTTCATTCTTGCAAAAATGAAGCCATGCTCGATACCTTCGCTTGAATAATCGAAGTTGCATGTAGTCTCGGTTTCATAAGCCTCCAACTTAAGATTTCCCACACCCGTGAAACCGGCATACACCACGCCGTCTTCTACAGTGAAGCATACGCTCTCAGGCTGATACTGTACATCCGATACAACCTGTTGTGAGGAAGAGAGGGTTGCCACCCAAGCGCTACTTTCAAGATTTGCAGTTTCGAGATAAACAATGTCTACTGTAGACAAGTCCATGAAAGCACCAGCTAAATCAGAATAGATGTAGTAAGAGCCTCCAAGAGTTTCTTCACCCACTTTCACTGTTCCTCGGTGTGTAATCGAAAGGTATAGATTGCTTCCGTCCACCTGTATCTGGTTAATGGTAACGTTTGCCTCTGCCATGCTCCAGCACCAATCAGGCATCTTAGACTCATCGATGGTAGCGGTATAAGCCTTCACATCGAGCACCACGCCGTCCTTGCTATACTTTGCCAAGAATGCAGAACTGCGTGTGGTATTCGTGGCATCACCGTCGGTGATCGTCTTGTAGTTACCGTCAGTACCGAGCACATTTGCCTCCGCTGCAAACTTACCAGCTGCATAGATATTGCCCTCTGCATCGGTAGCGATGGCAGTGAACACGGCATTGCCGTTAACACCTGCCACCCACTGCTTCATACCAGCCTTGTTATACTTGCCGATGAAAGCGTCGTTGGCAGTAATGCCAGTGAAGGTGTAGAGACCAAACTGCAGGTTCTCCTGCAGGCTGTAGCGACCAGCCACGATGGTGTTGGCATCAGCATCAATGGCAATCGGTGCTGTGCGCACAAATTCGGCTCCCGAACTGACGGTAGTGAGTTCATCCGACCATTCGGTAGAACCAGAAATCACATCCTGAGAATAAGTACTCATCGACGTAGCCAAAGCGAGCGCTGCGAGAAAAGTAAACTTCTTCATAATCTTTTTCCTCTTTTTAATAATTAAACGTTTAAACAATTATATGTCGTCATGACATTCTTCATTCTATTCCCACTTGTCAATGTCTGGGTTTGCCTCTACTGCCTCTGTGGGGAAGTTGATCGTGTAGCGCGAGTCTCCCTGGCTGAGGGTATAGGTGTTTTCACCGTATGTCTTCACAATCTCGGGTTGGGTGGTGCGGCGAAGGTCAAACCAACGGTGCCCCTCGAAAGCCAGTTCGCGTGTGCGCTCATCATAGATGGCCTGCAGCAATTGGTCCTTGCCCATCGCGTCGAGTTCTGCTGCGTAGGTGGCATAATTCGTTGCCGAATAGCGCTTCTGCATGAGTGTCTTCAGCCAAGTGCGGGCATCATCCAGACTGCCAAGTTGGGCTGCAGCCTCGGCGGCATTGAGATAAGCCTCTCCCGTACGCATGGAGCACACATAGTCCTCGCTGGTGTTTATGCCTTTCAGCAAGGTGAAGGAAGTGAGCGTAGCCTGACGGAAATATTTGCGCTTGCGCTGGTCGCCCGTGCGGTAATAGGTATTGACGAATGTCGAAGAAGGGTTTCCTATGCGAGAGTAACTCGATGTCATCACCTTCTCCAGAGCCAGAATGCTCTCCACCGACTTATAACTGTTGGGCAGCACCGACGTATTCTGTGTCATGTCCTCCAGTTCGCCATGCTCCTCTATCACGGTCTTCGCCGCCGTGAGGGCATTCTGCCAGTCACCTTTATATATATACACGCGCGCGAGGAGGGCATCTGCCGCCACCTTACTGAAGCGGTAGTTGTAACCCTCATCCCATGTCTCCACGTTGAGATGCCTCTTTGCCTCCGTGATGTCGGCTATCACCTGCGAGTAGACAGCTTCCAGCGAACTGCTCTTCAGCACCTCGTTGACATCCGCCTTCAGCGATAGCGGGATGCCGCGAGTCTGCTCTGGAGTGCAGTGCGTATAGGGCTGTGCATAGAGGTTAGCGAGCAGGAAGTGGCAGTAGGCGCGCATCATGTAAGCCTCGCCCACCATCTGGTCGATGTCGCTCTGCGTCGACTCCGTGATCTCGCCCTGATGCTCTATGATATAGTTGGCGATGTAGATGGCATGATAGTAGCGGCGCCAACCGAAAGAAGACGTGGTGCTCTGGCGGCTCATGTCATTCCATGCCCATATGTCAAAATATGAGTTGTAGTCGTCGCTGCTTGTCGTGCTCGATGTCAGCGACATCTCGTCCGAACGGAGAGAGGCAAGACCGCGGTCCTCGGGGAAGTTCTTGTATTCGTAAGTCAGCAGAGCACGGTATTCCTTGCCCGTCTTGGCGATGACTTTGCCCGTAGGCGTGATATCAAGGAAATCATTGCAACTGCACATCATCACGGCCGACAAGAGAAATGCTATTATATTCTTTATCTTCATTGTTTGCTGTCCTCCTCTTGATTAGAAATTCACGTTCACTCCAAAGATGAAACTCTTGGATATGGGCTGCGCATAAGGGTTGCCCATGGTCTCGGGGTCGAGATAGTTGTCATAGTTGCTGGCGATGACAAAGAGGTTGCGTGCCTCGAGCGAGAGCGACGCGCTCTTGATACCTATACGGCTGGTCCAGGCCACCGGCAACTTATATCCCAGTCGCATGCTCTGCAGTCGGATGTAGTTGCAGTCCTTTATCCAAGTGTCGAGCATACTGTAGAGGTTGTATTCGCTATACTGCACATACTCCCTCGGGCGCTCATTGCTTGTCATCAGTTTGGCAAACTGTCCGCTTGTGTTGTCCGCTGTCCAGCGCGATAGTATGTCACGGTTGGTGTTAAGTCCGCGGTCATAGGTGGCAGGATTATATGAGGGTTGCACTCTGACCTTCATACCCAGATTGTAGGTAAAGTTCAGTCCCAGTTGCCAGTCCTTATATTTGAACGTATTTATAAAACCTCCCGACACCTTCGGGTCTGTCGTTCCCATATAGGTGTAGAGGTTACGCTGCTCCTCTGCCGACAGCGTACTTGCCCCTGCTGCATTGAGTTTCAGCAATTCAGTGGCGCTCACCTTCTCGCCGTCCTTGGTGAGATAGAGCGGATAACCTTCAGAGTCCAGTCCGGCAGTCTTCAGGGCGAAGAGTGCACCCACGGGATAACCCTCGCGGCTGGGATAGGTGGAGTTTTGCGCCACCGTCTCCTTTATCACCTTGTTCTTGTTGAATCCGAGGTTGATGTTTGTCGTCCATGTGAAGTCACGCGTGTGGATGTTGCGTGTGCCGAGGGCCACCTCCACGCCGTGGTTGTCCATCGTAGCCCAGTTGATGGATGTGGATGAGAAGCCCGTCTCAAGCGGCAGCATCTTCGTACCGATGAGGTCCGAACTATGACGAAAATAGTAGTCCACGGTCAGTGTGATGGCATTGTTGAGCACGGCGAGATCAAGACCTATGTTGACATTCTCCGTCTTCTCCCACTTCAGGTCAGGGTTGGGAGCCGTCTCTGTCTTTATCACGTCTTCGGTGTTGCCCGGCAGGATGGTCTCGCGGTCAAAGGTGCCGATGAGATAAGGCGACGTAGACTTGTCGATGTTTCCCTGCAGTCCGTAGGAAGCGCGCAGGGCGAGATTGTCTATCCAGTTGACATCCTTGAGCATCGACTCTTCCTTGATGCGCCACAGTCCGCTCACTGAGTAGAGAGGCAGATAGCGGTATTTCTTTGCCACACCAAAGACATCGCTGCCGTCGAAGCGCACACTTCCGCCCAGCGTGTAGCGGTGGTTGAAGGTGTAACTGCCCGTGGCAAACCATGACACGAAGGCATTCTCATTCTCCGTCTCCTGATGCAGCGGATAACTCTCCGCCCAACTCTGACTGGGAAACACCACAGGCTGCACCGTCAGCGTGCGTCGGTCGTAGCCGTAAGCCACGGAGTAGATGGAGTTGTCATTGCTGTGGCGCACCTCCGTGCCGAGCATCAAGCCCACGTTATGCAGTCCGCCGAAGGTCTGGTTATATTCCGCCTGCGCCTTCCATGTCCACTGGCTGCTGTGATATTCCGTAGTCTTGTGCATACCGCCGTCGGGCAGGAATGACTTTCTGCTGCCGTCGCTCTGCACATACTCCGTGTTGAGTTTCTGCTGGCGCATGGCATATGTGTTCTCGCCGGCATATTTGCTCAGCGAGTAGGAGTCGAGTTGGTAGCCAAACTGCGACGTAAGGGTGAGATAACTGTTAAGTTTCAGTTCGGCGTCAAAGATGGCCATCACTGATCGGTCACGTCGTATGGACTCCGTGTTGGCACGCTCTTCGAAGATGTTGAAGTTGAGCGACGATGTCTCCTTGCCCTGCACATTGGTGTCGTAATTGTAACTGCCGTCCTCGGCGTAAGGCTGGAAATAGGGATTCGCCAGACGCGAGTAGTACACGGGGTTGGTAAATCCGTTGGTGTCGGTGATATAACTCTGTTGCTTGCGCTCGTTGGCAAACACGCTCGCGCCCACCTTCAGCATGCTGTTGATGCGGTAGTTGGTCTTCAGCGTGATGTTATATCTGTGGCTGCCCACACTCTCCACATTGCCTTCCTCGCCTGTGTAGCCCACCGAGGTGTAGTAGTCAGCGCGGTCGCTACCGCCCGAGAGACTCACGTTGTATTCCTTGTTCAGGGTGTTGCGGAAGAGTATGTCATTCCAGTCGGTGTCGGTCTGACGAAGTTGGTTAATCTGTGCCTGCGCCACCGAACTCAAGGCGCTCCATCCGCCGTTCTTGTAAGCCTGGGTCTCGCCGAGCGCGCTCAGTATGCTTGCCACACCGCCCTTGTTCTGGCGATAGGTATAGTCTGACGAGAGCAGACCCAGTTCCAGGTCCACCTTCTCACTACTATTGAGCAGGTTGAGTCGGTCTATGTTGGTCTTTGGCGAGAATGTCAGTTTGCCAGAGAATGTCACCTGAGGCTTGCCCTCCTTACCCTTCTTCGTGGTGATGACAATCACGCCGTTGGCGGCACGCGCACCATAGATGGCCGTGGCTGCGGCATCCTTGAGCACGGTGATAGTCTCGATGTCCGAAGGGTTGAGTCCTGCGATGGATGTCTGATATATGTCATCGATGTCCTTCAGGTCATCGATGGCTGGTATGTCAGTACCCTCCATCGGTATACCGTCGAGCACCCACAGGGGTTCCTGTGTGCCCGTGATGGATGCCGTACCGCGGATGCGTATCTTCACAGGCGCACCCGGAGCACCCGTGGATGTCACCGACGACAGTCCGGCTATCTGTCCCGCCAGCGCCTGGTCGATGTTGGTAACGGCGCCCACAGTCTCTTCGGAGATTTTGAGAGTCGTGATGGCAGAGGTCAACTTGCGGCGGTCTATCTTCTGATAACCCGTCACCACCACCTCGCTCACTGTCTTCGCGTCTGCAGTCAGCACTATCTCGTAAGTGTCCTTGTTGGCTTGCACCTTCACCGTGCGGTTCTCAAATCCGAGGTAACTCACCGTTATGGCATCCACGCCATCTGCTACAGTGGCAGAGAATTTGCCGTCGATGTCGCTCACGGACGTATGCAACTTCTGTCCTTGTTTCATCATCGTGACGGTGGCGCCTGGCAATGGAGAGTTGTCTGGAGCGTCTTCCACCACCACACCGCTTATCGTGCGTTGCTGCGCAAAGGCGACCGAAGTCACAAAGAGCAGCAAGAGGAGAATTATATTTCTTGTTTGTTTCATATCATTACTTTTTCCTTCATGCCCATCGGCATTATTTCATATGCCCCGATGGCATTATTTCATCTGTTGTCCGAGTGCTGTCTGTATGCGCATTATCACGTCCTCATAGTGCATCTGCGTGGCAGTGTCGCCACTCTGACGACGGCTCTTCAGGAGTTTGAGTATGCGCAAGAGTTCGCCGCGCTTCACGCTGATGGCGTCGCTATTGCGCAGGGTCTGCGTGCTACCGAAATCGATGGTGCGCGATGCCGAACTGAGTTCCTTGCACGACAGGTCGTATCTTGGGTCGTCGACTATGGCGGGAGCATCAAAGAGGTGCTTGTTGATCTTCACTCCCTCACCCTCAGCCGCAGCGGTGATGAGTGCGTCGACAAAGTTCTTCTGCATGGTGCGCTCCATGATGTCGGGCGACTGTCCGGCGATAGTCTTCTTGAAGATGTGCTTGTGGAGCATGTCCATCATGTCGACGGCAGTGAATGCCGACTTGGAGTTCTGTTGCTCGTTTGCCGACATGCGCATCAGTCGGCTGTTGTCAAGAAGGTCCCATATCATGTAGCACTGCTGGTTTTTGAGCGCATAGTCGGGCGACTGCTCTTGCACTCCGAGCGGAGTGTTTTTGTTGAGATAGGTGTAGTCTGAGAGCGACGTACCGAAGAGCCACTCGGGATAGGTGAACACCTCATCGAGCAAGAACTGCACCGCCCTCTTCTGGCGGTCTTTCTCCACAAAGGTGAAAGTCTTCTTGCCATTGTCGATGGTAGTGTTGTCGATATACATGCCACCCACATTGGCAAGCACATGATAGAGATAGAGGCTCCACTGATAGATGACAGCCTGATAGAGTTTTGATGCCTCGTCATAACTTTGTCCCTTCTCGCCCGTGCGTGTCCAGTTGATGATATTTGGCATGATGCGCTTCAGGTTGGCTATGCCATATGCGGCCGACTTCATCGCGTCGTCGCCAAGGTCTTCGCTCAGGGCGCGAGGGTCTATGGCAGAGCGCTGGCTCTGCGCCTCACTGTAGCGGTATTCTTTGCCCGTGTGCTTGTCGAGGAATGCGGCAAGAGCGGTGCGTGCCTGATTCTCGTCGGGATACCAGCGGTAGCCCCACTCTATCGCCATCATGTCATATACGCCGATGTGCGGACTCACCGTAGTCACTCCGTCACCGGGCTGCGCCACATAGTTGAATCGGGCATAGTCCATTATCGACGGCGCCGTGCCCCCTACCCTGCGCATGAACTCCTCAGAGCGCAGCGAGTCGGTAGGCCATGCATTGGATGCTATCATGTTGTGTCTGAGTCCGAGCGAGTGACCCACCTCATGGCAGGCAACAAATCGCGCTGCCTCACCCACGAGACTGTCAGGCAGGGCATACTGCTGTGCCACCTTGTTGTAAGCGCCCGTCTGCACCATTATCCACTCGCGCAGGAGCGACCTCACATTGTGCCACCAGATAACGTCAGCCTCGAGTATCTCGCCCGTGCGGGGGTCTATCGTAGATGGTCCCATGGCATTTGACTTCTCCGACGCGTCGTAAGTTATTACCGAGTAGCGCATGTCGTCGCCCTCAGCCTCTATACTGTCGGTCATGTCGTATGCCTGCACGGCATTTTTGAATCCTGCCTTCTCGAAAGCGGCATTCCAATCCGTTATACCTTCTTTTATATACGCGCGCATGTGCGAGGGTATCGCCTGGTCAAGCCAGAAGACGATGGGCTTCACCGGTTCCACCAGTTCGCCACGCATATAGGCGGCAGTGTCCTTGGGTTCGAGTCGCCAGCGTGTGATATAGTTGTGATGCTGCACCTCCTGCTGAGTGTCGCCATAGAGGAGTGACGACGTGGTGAAATAGCCCACGCGCTGATTTTCACGGCGGCGCGCCATAGGTTTCTCGGGCAGGAGCACCAGCGAACTTGTCACCACGACGGTTACATTCGTGTGGTCGTTGCCCTCGTGCACCACGGTGGTGAGTTCGGATGTCGCGGTGACATTATTCTCAAAAGCCTTGATGCCGATGATATGTGAGAGTTCGCTCTCGGCAGACGTACCGAGATTGATATTGCTGAAGACATCATTCAGACACTTGTTCTTGCCATTGAAGAGGTCGTTGACCTTCACCACCACCGTAGTGCTGTCCTGAGGCACAGCCTCCACTTTCAAGGCGGCGATGAGCGGGTCGATGTAGTTGTCGGCTACCGAGCGCGCCATGATGTCGGTGCTGTCCACATCGGGAGTCACACGCTGCTCGCGCACGAGGACAAGTTTGCGAGCCTTGTCCCATTCAAATCGTATGCACTTGTTCTCATAATTGATGCCACGGTTGACGCCCGCCTCATTGAGTTCCTTGGGCACCCGCTGGAGTTTGTTGCTCACGAGGAAGGCGCGGTTCATAAGTTTTGCCGGTATCTCGAGATAGAAGTTATCATCCTTGGTCACGACATTCATCACCGTCTTCACATCTACGGAGTCCGTGCCCGTGAGTTTCTTGTAGTCAGAGACAGGTTGCTCAGTCTTAGCCTTTTTCTTCTTCCCAAACAACTTCGGTTCGGCATGGAGGAGGGTGAATGCACCACAGTTAGCGCCGATGAAGGTGACCAGAGCGGCAGAAATAATCAGTTTAGTCTTGTTCACAGTATCGTTATTGTATGAGGTGGGATTTTATATTACCCACGATAAAACGTATTAACATCCATATGAATGCAGTATGCAAAGTTAAGCATTTATACACCTAACTTTATACAACATTGCTCATTTTTAACAGATAACAAGGATAAAAGTTATCAAAAAGCAAGCCTCTCTTGTTTATGTATGCACATTTGCAAGCCACGTCTTGCATTTTTATTGCAAGAGAGCAGGAGGTAATCATAGTAGGTGCAGCGTCCCCGCTGCACCATCGTCCCATCGAGAATTACGTACTTGAGGGGCAAAGCGAGGGCGCTTCGCCTCCTATGAATAGCAAATGGTAACCATAGGAGGTACAGCGCCCTCGCTGTACCAGCTCAAACGAGTAATGTCAATGATTAAGTACTTGATTGCAAGTGGTACGACGAGGACGCCGTACCTCCTAAAGCAAGCAGGTTAACAATTGCGAGAAGTCACTTTAGGCGCTGTAAAGACCTCGCTGCGCGGATTGTGCGACATATGTCAAAAAGGTTTGTGACATATGTCAAAGACTTATGTGACGAATGCCACACAAGTTTGCGACATATGCCAAAACATCCATATAGCGATTTTTTTACAAATATCAAGTTAATTGCTAACAACATTTCATAGTAGGTGCTGCGTCCCCGCTGCACCATATTCCATCTTGCGAGAGCAAAGCGAGGACGCTTCGCCTACTATAAATACCTGCACTTCTCCGCTAAGAAATGTAAAAAACAATGGATTATATTTTGTCATGCCAGATAATTGTCGTAACTTTGCATCCGCTTTATGTGGCGTGGTGTACCTATTAGGCATCAGCTTACATTGAAACAAGAAAACATAGTAATAACAGAAATATAAATTAAAAATGAAAAAAGGTATTCATCCAGACAACTATCGCCCCGTCGTATTCAAGGATA
>CAVKNF010000099.1:0-9296 GCA_963657415.1 bacterium
AATGTTGGAGAGGTGGCGGAATTGGTAGACGCGCTACTTTGAGGGGGTAGTGTCAATTGTGACGTGGGAGTTCGAGTCTCCTCCTCTTCACATTTTATATTATAACTTGTTGATGCGGAAATAGCTCAGTTGGTAGAGCACAACCTTGCCAAGGTTGGGGTCGCGGGTCCGAGTCCCGTTTTCCGCTCTTCTTTTTTTAACTAGACGAAAAAACGTCATTCCTTATCTACTTTATTGATAAAGATGAATCTTTACATAAGATATTTTGACTACGAAACGCTTGTCTATAGCCTGGACGAGGCGTTGGAATTTTTGGCTTCCATACCCGAGATTGGTATGAACCCACAACTCGAGGCTGAGGTGCGCGACTATGTCAACAGCGACATGTGCTATCCCAAGCGCTATAAGATTCGCCCACGCGTATATTTCATCATCATCAAGACCACCGCTGCCACTATGGCAGACTTCAAGCAGAAGAAGGCAGTCAACTCGCAGAAGGCAGAGAAGACATCTTCTACATCTTCGCAGCAGGGACTTAGCGACGTGAGAGAAGGCTGGTATGACGGACAACTCGACTTCAAGCGCGTGACGATGGTGCCACAGACGGGCAAGTTTGAGTATAAGGACACACACGTGCAATACCGCTGCAAGGCCGTTTCGGGCATGGACTGCTACAACCGCATCGTGGAGTATCTGCAGTCAAACGTAGACCGCCGCTCGCAGTTTCCCTCAGCAAAGGGAAAGAGTTTCAAGTTTGCCTATCTCGGCAAGTGGAAATAATCTCGCAGGTTTATGAATAAGGTGATGCTCATAGGTAATGTCGGCAAGGAGCCTGAGGTGCGCTATTATGACCAGGACATGGCTGTGGCGCAGGTCATACTCGCCACCACCGAGCGTGGCTACACGCTGAAGAACGGCACTCAGGTGCCCGACCGTACGGAGTGGCACACGATACTTTGCTATCATGGTCTGGCCAAGATCGTGGAGCGCTATGTGCACAAGGGCGACAAACTCTACATAGAGGGCAAGATACGCTATCGCAGTTATGACGACAACCGCGGCATACGCAAGAATGTGACAGAGATACTTGCCGACAACATGGAGCTCCTTACTCCAAAGTCTGCCCAGCCTTCGACGGCGACTACCAGTCAAGAGTCGGCGAAGAGCGACGCAGAACCCTCAAACAACAATCTTCCCTTCTGATGATTTCTCCTTCAGAAGGGAGTAATTTTTTATACTAAGCCTTTATACAGTGGATATATCCTCCTTATACAACGCAATGGCAGAAGTGACCTTCACAGCCCCCTCGGTGGCCGTGGTGCTCTCGCTTGTGCTCACGCTAATCCTTCTCGTAGCCTCGGGCATGGCAAGCGGTTCGGAGATAGCCATCTTCAGCCTTTCGCCTACAGACGTGTCAAAACTCGAACCTGAGAAGAGCGACACCGACGCACGCATCCAGATGCTCCGCGACGACAGCGAGCGCACGCTGGCCACCATCCTGTGTGTCAACAACTTCGTCAATGTGACCATCATCATGCTCTGCAACTACATCTTCGGTCAGGTGGTAGACTTCCATGGCCATTTCTGGTTGCAGTTTATCGTGGTCTCCGTGCTCCTCACCTTCATCCTCCTACTCTTCGGTGAGATTATGCCCAAGGTGTATGCGCGACAAAATCCGCTGGCTTTCTGCCGTAGGTGTAGCGTCTATGTTTACAATTCGCGCAAGATAGTGTGGCCCATAGCCTCCATCCTGCTGCGCAGTGGAGTGCTTGCCGAGAAGGTGATGCCGCAGGACAACCATGTGCTCGGCGTGGACGAACTGGAGCAGGCTCTCGAACTGACGGATGAGAACGCCATCAAGGACGAGCGCAACATCCTCAAGGGTATCATACGCTTTGGCGACGAGACCGCCAAGGACGTGATGACCCTGCGCCACGACATCGTGAACCTTAATCTGCACAGCACTTTCGACGAAGTCTTGGCATGCATCGTGGAGAATAACTACAGCCGCATACCTGTCTCCCTCGAGTCGAAGGACAGCATAAAGGGAGTGCTCTATATCAAAGACCTTCTGCCTTATCTCTCCAAGGGCAAGACATTTCATTGGCAGAGCCTCATGCGCCCGCCTTATTTCGTGCCCGAGACAAAGAAGATAGATGACTTGCTGCGCGAGTTTCAGGAGAACAAGGTGCACATGGCCATCGTAGTGGACGAATACGGAGGTACGAGCGGACTTGTCACCCTGGAGGACATCCTGGAGGAGATAGTGGGCGAGATCAACGACGAGTATGACGAGGACGAAAAACCCTTCACGCGTCTTAATGCCAACACCTATCTCTTTGAGGGCAAGACCCTTGTGAGCGACTTCTGCAAGGCCTTGAATATAGATGCCGACGAGTTTGCCGACGTGGATGCCGATGCCGACACTCTGGCAGGCGTGCTCCTCGAACTCAAGGGCGATTTCCTCGCCCAGGGTGAGCGCATCGAATATCACAACTTTGTCTTCGAGGTGGCAAAGATGGAAGACCGCCGCATATCTAAGGTCAAGGTGATAGTGAAAAAGTGAAAGCCGTCTACTCATTTTCTAAGCAATAATTTTTGCAAATTGTAAAAGAATGAGTAACTTCGCTTTCATACTACAACTAATCTACCTACAAACATGAACAAACGTATCCTTACGGCTGCCCTGCTGCTTGCCAGCAGCTCTATGGCAACCTATGCCCAGAGACAGTTTGACAACCTCGACCGCGGTCTTATCGCCGTGAAGCAGACCAGCGGCATGTATTGCTCGTGGCGCATCAATGCCGACGAATATTACGGCACCACCTACAATCTCTATCGCGACGGAGTGCTGGTAAATGATGAACCGCTGTCAGTTTCCAACTACACCGACCCCAACGGCACACTCGAAAGCCACTACACCGTGAAGGCTGTGCACGCTGGCAAAGAGGGCGAGACAAGCAAGGAAGGCTACAACCTCGGTAATGCGTGGCTCGAGGTAAAGAAACCGCAACGCATCTCCAACGACGGCACTACCGACATCTCCGACCAGTATGAGCCCAACGACGCCACCATAGGCGACGTGGATGGCGACGGCGAGATGGAACTCATCACCAAGCAACTCAAGACCGACCAAGACCCCAACAACACCTCACAGGTGGACTTCGCCCGCATCGAGGTGCAGAAACTTGACGGCACCCTGCTCTGGTGGATAGACTGCGGACCAAATATGTGGGATTTCCAACAGAATGAAATCAACATCATGGCCTATGACTGGGACCAGGACGGCGTGGCAGAGTGCGTGGCGCGTCTGCAGGACAATAGCGTCATACACATGGCCGACGGCACCACCTTCACCATAGGCGATGCCTCCAAAGACTATCGTGGCAGCGTCTACCAGTTTCTTAGCAAAGGTGACGAATATCTCGTCTATATGGACGGAAAGACGGGCAAACCCTACACCGTGCAGGAGTTTCCGCTGAAACGATTTGAAGACGGTGAGAGCGACCTCACCGCAGCATGGGGCGACAACTATGGTCATCGCTCCATGAAGTTCTTCTTCGGCGCACCTTATCTCGACGGACGCAAGCCCAGCATATTCCTCGCCCGAGGCATCTACACACGCCACAAGATGGCGGCGCTCGACGTAGACCCAGCCACCCACCAACTCTCCGTGCGCTGGCGGTGGAACAACAACCAGCCCGGCTCTGCATGGTATGGGCAGGGATACCACAACTACTCTATAGCCGACGTCGACCTCGACGGACGCGACGAGATAGTCTACGGTTCTATGGTCATCGACGACAACGGCCACGGGCTCTCCACCTCGGGACTCGGACATGGTGATGCCCACCACGTGGGACAGTTTGACCCCTACCGCAAGGGTCTGCAAATCTTCGCATGCAACGAGACGTCACCTGCCAACAACTATCGCGATGCCACAACATCGAAGTTGTTCTACCGTCTCGCAGGAGGAGGCGACGACGGCCGATGCATGTTTGCCAACTTCACCAACCTCGTGCCAGGAGCCATCGGTTCTTCTGCTCACGACCAGGCTATCAGCGCCGTCACAGCCAAGCACGCGGAAGGTCTGCCCAGCGGCTATTGGTATGGCAACGTCTTTCGCATCTATTGGGACGGCGACCTGCTCGACGAAGACAATAGTGCCAACAGCATACATAAGTATGAAGACCAAAGCACCTACGAACTGACAGGTGCTCTGACCAACAACTCCACCAAGTCGACCCCTTGCCTGCAGGCAGACATCTTCGGCGACTGGCGAGAGGAGATTGTGGCACGCACGGCCTCGGGCGACATGCGCGTATATACCACCACCATACCCACCAAGTATCGTATGGCTACCCTGCTGTCAGATAAGCAGTATCGCAACGCCATGCAGACACAGATGAACGGATATAACCAACCGCCACACGTGTCCTATTTCGTGGGCGAACTGGAGAACATCACCATAGCGCCACCACCCGAGACTACCAACGGCAAGACTGAGGTCAGCAATGGAGGCACCATCTCCACCACACTCAACGACAAGCAGGTCATCATGGCCGAGACGTCAGACATGACCGTAGCCGTGGCAGAAGGCGCGCAACCCGAGGTATTCTTCGACGTGGCACCATCTTGGACACAGGGTCATGACAGCAACAGCAACATCACCACCTCTTATTATACACACACTCTGACGGGCGCCGCCTTCACGGGTGCCACTCGCGTCACCAAGCAGGGCGAGGGCACACTCATAATGCCCGCCGTGGAGCAGACCTACACGGGTCCCACCGACGTGTGGTTTGGCACGCTCAGTTTTGACGGCACCATGCAGAAGTCGCACGTGTGGCTCAACCGCTTTGCCCAACTCACTTCCGATGGCGGCAAGTTTCAGGCTGGCGTGAGCATGGACTACGGCGCCAAACTATTCCCAGGCGGTAGCAACCATGTGGGCGAAGTAAGCGCAGACTCACTCCATCTCGGTTTCGGAGCACGTATAGTTTTTGACATCGATGACAACACCAAGTCTGCCGACAAACTCCACACAGGCACACTTGTGCTCGAGAAGAAAGACTGGAGTCAGGGACCGCAGTATAGCGCCCCTGTCTTTGAGATACATCCCACCTATGCCAACGGCAAAGACCGTCTTGAGGCAGGCACCTACGAGTTGGTTTCCTATGACAAGTTAGAGGGCGACATCGCCGACATAACAATCGACGGCATCAACAACCAGAAGGCGCAACTCAGCGTGGCTGACGGCAAGATATACATCACCATAGCCGACCAGCGCGATGCCGCATCCGTGGAGTGGCAGGGCGATGAAGACGGCAACTGGGACTTGCTTGCCACCGAAAACTTCACCGTGGGCGGACTGAAGGATAAGTTTGTGAGCGGCGATGCCGTGACCTTTGGCGACAATGCCAAGCGCACCACCGTGACCATCACAGAGCCAGTGACGGCATCAGCCATCGTCTTTGACAACGACACTCTGAACTACACCCTCAAGGGCGACAGCATCAACGGCAAGGCAGACCTCACCAAGACGGGGCAGGGCAAGGTAACCATCAGCAATGTGAACCGCTTTGCAGGCACCATACGCGTCATGAGTGGCACGCTCAACGTGTCGTCCTTGGCCAATACCGACGGCCAGGACTACGGTTCGCTGGGCGGCGTGGCCAACCCTATAGAGTTGTCGGGAAATGCCGAACTTGGTATCACCACCAACGTCATCAACAAGCAAAACATACGCTTGGCAGGTGCCGACGCTGCCGTGAATACGCCCAGCGGCACTACTCTTAGCATGAGGACAGGCTTCTCGTCGACAGGCGGACGCTTTACCCTCAGTAAGCGTGGCGCAGGCACCCTGACACTCGGAGCAGCCAGTTCGCTGAAATGCCTAAGCGTGGAGGGCGGCACGGTAAACATCTTCGACGGAACAAATGCCGACACGCTACGCTTTGCTACGACCAATACGAAGGTCTACGACAGCAACACCTTCAACTCCTACAGCACCAACAGTATGCACTTCGTGGTGCCAGAGAAAGTGTCGGGCTACTTTTGGATGGACCCCCGCTGCGACTACACGGGCAAACTCTTAGGACAGGGTTCGCTCTATCTCTATGCTGCTGGACCGCGCAACACGCTCAGCGGCGACTGGAGCGCCTTTGAGGGCACCATTGTGGCAGGACAGGAAAAGCGCAGTTCTTATGACCCGAGTTTTGACTGGAACAACAACTACGGCTTGTCACACGCCACTCTGCAGGTGGCAAGCGGCACCACATTTCAGGCAGGTTCACGCTCGCTGGCTATCGGTCACGTCATGGGCAATGGCACCATCAACACCACGGGCAAACTCACCATTGGCTCTCTCAATGAGGATATACAGAAGACATGCCTATTGCAGATTACCAGCGCCACGGTACGCAAAGTCGGTTCGGGCATATGGAATCTTGGCACGACAAACGCACAGCCCAATATCGGAGCGGTGACCATAGCCGGGGGCGAACTGCGACTCAATGACACTAACTGCAAGACCCTTCTGACGGGCACATCAGGCGTATCCGTGACCGACTCAGGACTGGTGCAGGGACGCGGTTTGCTGCAGAATATCTACGTCAACGGAGGCACCTTGGCTCCAGGCATTTACTATGGCAACCACTATGGCTGCATCAAGGCCTCAGGCAACATCTCCGTGACGAAAGGACGACTGATGCTGACCATCCACAACAACCGCAACACAAGCACCAGCCGCTCCTATCTGGAGGTGGGCGGCACTCTGACCATAAAAGACTCGGTGATAGTGAAGTTGACCGACAGTTACACCCCAGCCGTAGGCGACAGCATCGTGCTTTGGACAGCCTCCAAATTCAGTGGCAAGCCAAAACTCTCTCTCCCCGCTCTTCCCGAGGGCATGGCATGGGACAGCGCGTCGCTTGCCTCGGCAGACGGAGTGCTGAAGATAGTGGCCAGCACTGGCATCCGTGGCATCCATGCCGACTCCACCTCCCGCCGCCTCGTCTACACTCTCGACGGCAAGCGGGTGGACGACGACATCGAGAGTCTGCCAGCCGGTGTCTACGCTGTAAAAGAGGATGGCAAGACATATAAGGTAAACAAACGGTAGTTTTTTGCATCTTTACATCTTTCAATATAAAAAAATGCACTATCTTTGCCCAATATAAAAATATCACCTCCCGAAACAATCTTTTATAATATACAAACCAAACAACAAGATGAAGAAAAAGACCATCCTCCTGATGCTGCTTGCCATGCTCACAGCCATGACCGTGACGGCAAAGGTCAAGCACACCTTTGAAGTGAAAGACGGCAACTTCGTGTATGACGGCAACCCCGTGCAAATCCACTCGGGCGAGATGCACTACTCACGAGTGCCAGCCCCTTACTGGCGCCACCGCCTGAAGATGATGAAGGCCATGGGACTCAACGCCGTGGCTACCTATGTCTTCTGGAATTATCACGAGACCGCTCCAGGCAAGTGGGACTGGACCACTGGCAACCGCAACATACGCGAATTCATCAAGACCGCTGCCGACGAAGGTCTGATGGTAATCCTTCGCCCAGGTCCCTACGCTTGCGGCGAATGGGAATTTGGCGGCTATCCATGGTGGCTGCAGACTGCCAAAGGCATGGAGGTGCGCACAGACAACAAACCCTTCGTGGACTCCTGCAGCGTCTATATCAACAAACTGGCTGACCAGGTGCGCAATCTGCAGGTCACAAAGGGCGGACCCATCGTCATGGTGCAGGCCGAAAACGAGTTTGGCTCTTACGTGTCTCAGCGCAAGGACATCCCCCTGGAAGTGCACAGGAAGTATAGCGCCCAAATACGACAGATACTCCTCGACGCAGGTTTCGACATACCGATGTTCACATCCGACGGTTCGTGGCTCTTCGAAGGCGGAGTCATAGAGGGCGCCCTGCCTACGGCTAACGGCGAGGACGACGTCAACAAACTACGCAAGGTGGTGGACCAGTATCATGGCGGCAAGGGACCCTACATGGTGGCGGAATTCTATCCTGGATGGCTCGACCACTGGAACGAACCCTTCGTCAAAGTGTCGCCAGAGACTACCGCTAAGCAGACAAAGAAATATCTCGACGCAGGTGTAAGTTTCAACTACTATATGGTACACGGAGGCACAAACTTCGGTTTTACCTCAGGTGCAAACTACAACAACGACCGCAACATACAGCCCGACCTCACCAGTTACGACTACAACGCTCCCATAAGCGAGGCAGGATGGGCTACACCAAAATACAACGCCCTGCGCGACCTCATGAAGCAGTATGTGAAATATGACGTGCCCGACGTGCCCGAGCGCATTCCCGTCATTGCCATACCTCACATAGCGCTCTCTTCCACAGCCAATGTGCTCGACCTCCTGAGCAACGCCACTCCAGTGGAAAACGACACACTCATGACCTTCGAAGACATGGGTCAGGGCTATGGCTATATGCTCTACCGCCGTCGCTTCAACCAGCCCATAAGCGGCATGATGCACGTGCCTGGCATAGCCGACTTCGCCACAGTATATGTCAACGGAGAGAAGATAGGCACTCTCAACCGACTCACGGGTAAGGACAGCCTCGAGGTCAACATTCCGTTTAACTCCACCCTCGACATCCTTGTGGAAAACTTCGGTCGCATCAACTATGGCGCCCGCATCACATCCAACCGCAAGGGTATCATAAGTCCGATAACCATCGAGGGCAACGAGATCACAGGCAACTGGCAGATGTATGGTCTGCCCATGGACGCGCAGCCGCAGAAACCTGCCACGGCATCCTACACCAAGGGTCAGCCTGTGTTATATTTCGGCGAGTTCAGTCTCGACACCGTGGGCGACACCTTCCTCGACATGGAGCAGTGGGGCAAGGGCATCGTCTTCGTCAACGGCATCAACCTGGGCCGCTACTGGAAGGTGGGACCCCAGCAGACTCTCTATCTGCCTGGATGCTTCCTCAAGAAGGGCACTAACAGCATCGTCATCTTCGAGCAACTCAATGACGAGAAGAAGGCTGAACTCTCAGGAGTGACCGAGCCTGTGCTCGAGAAACTCGTGAAAGAATAGGAGGTACAGCGCCCTCGCTGTACCACTCTGGGGAGAAAATTTTAATTTGAGAATTTCCTGACTGAGTGGTACGGCGGGGGCGCCGTACCTCCTAATGAATACCATTTTTTCAAACCCCTCCCTCGGGAGAAGCAGGGGATGGGTTATTCTTACACGATTCCCTGTGCCATGATGGCCTTTGCCACCTTCATGAAACCTGCCACG
>CAVKNF010000100.1:0-9227 GCA_963657415.1 bacterium
CTCCCCTCCCTCGGGAGGGGTCAGGGGAGGGGTTACTCCCTCGGGAGGGGCAGGGAAGGGGTTATGTTTTCTTACTCCCACTCTATGGTTGATGGTGGTTTTGAGGAGATGTCATAGCACACGCGGTTGACACCCTTCACCTTATTGATGATGTCGGTGCTCACCTGAGCCATGAAGTCATAAGGCAGATGCGCCCAGTCGGCGGTCATGGCGTCGGTGGAGGTCACGGCACGCAGAGCCACAGGATGCTCATAGGTGCGCTCGTCGCCCATCACACCCACACTGCGCACGGTGGAGAGCAACACGGTGCCAGCCTGCCATATCTGGTCATAGAGGCTCACCTCTATCTCGCCGTCCTTCATGTCGGCAGGCACTCCCGCAGCAAGCACGCGGCGTGCGTCTTCGCCACTCAAGCGGGTCTTATATTCACGCAAACCTCTGATATAGATGTCGTCGGCATCCTGCAGGATGCGCACCTTCTCGCGTGTGATGTCGCCAAGGATGCGCACGGCAAGACCAGGTCCGGGGAATGGATGGCGAGTGATGAGATGCTCGGGCATGCCCAGCGAACGGCCCACACGGCGCACCTCGTCCTTGAAGAGCCACTTCAGGGGTTCGCACAACTGGAGATTCATCTCCTTGGGCAGTCCGCCCACATTGTGGTGGCTCTTGATGACCTTGCCCGTGATGTTAAGGCTCTCGATGCGGTCGGGATAGATGGTGCCCTGAGCGAGCCATTTGGCGTCGGTAATCTTCTTTGCCTCGGCATTAAACACCTCCACAAAGTCGCGGCCTATTATCTTGCGCTTCTGCTCGGGGTCGGTCACTCCGGCAAGGTCGCCAAGGAATTTCTCCGATGCGTCCACTCCGATAACATTAAGTCCCAGGCACTTGTAGTCCTCCATGACATCACGATACTCATTCTTGCGGAGCATGCCGTGGTCTACGAAGATGCAGGTGAGATTCTTGCCGATGGCCTTATTGAGGAGTACTGCCGCCACGCTGGAGTCTACACCTCCCGAGAGTCCGAGGATGACGCGGTCATCGCCCACCTGCTGGCGTATCTCCGCCACCGTGGTGTCTACGAATGACGCTGCCGACCAGTCCTGATGGCTTCCGCAGATGTCTACGACAAAGTTTTTCAGCAGGAGCGAACCCTGCACGGAGTGAAACACTTCGGGATGGAACTGCACAGCCCAGATGCTCTCCTTACCGTCCTTGCCTGGCAGGAAGTAGGCGGCATTCTCCACCGACTGCGTGGAGGCTATCACCTCGGCACCCGTAGGGATGGCCGTGATGGTGTCGCCATGTGACATCCACACCTGCGAGTTGTCGTCAAAACCGTGGAAGAGAGGGTTTTGCTTATTGACCGTGGTGAGGTTTTGTCGGCCGTATTCGCGCGAACCAGCGGGCTCGACATTGCCCCCGTTGGTGTAGGCGATATACTGCGCTCCATAGCAGATGCCGAGCACAGGCAGGCGACCGGCAAAGTCGCCCAGGTCTACCTTGAAAGCCTCAGGGTCATAGACCGAATAGGGACTGCCCGAGAGAATGACTCCTATGACCGAGGGGTCGTCTTTCGGAAACTTGTTGTAAGGCAGAATCTCGCAGAAGGTGTCAAGTTCGCGTACACGACGGCCTATCAATTGGGTCGTCTGACTGCCGAAATCAAGAATAATAATCTTTTGCATTATATTGTGAGGATAAAAGTTTCTGCTTGGCTAAGTGTGTCTATCTTGCCCACGTCCATGAGGCGCAGGTCTTGTTTCGCCACACCTTTTATATATATGTCTTTGCAATTCTGCAGATAGAAGTCCATGATGGGAAATCTGTCGGGCCACGTCTGCATCAGACTGGAGAGCCCTTGCGAGACGCAGTGGATGCCCGAGAAGGCATAGAGATGGAGATGCGGGGGTATGCTCTCGTCGTGACGGAAGTCCACTTGGAGGATGTCGTCATAAGGCGACTTCACCTCGCCCGTCGCGCGATTGGTCCATCCCACGAGGCGCATGTCGTCATCGAAGACGAGATAGCGATTGGTCTCGCGCCACGACACGAGCAGAGTGGCGTCATGGCCGAGCGACTGCTCATAGAAACGGCGCAGGTCGATGTTGCTCAGGATGTCTACATTATGTATCAAGACGGGCTGGTCGTTGGCGAATAAGGGCAGAGCCTTCTTGAGTCCGCCGCCCGTCTCGAGCAGTTGTGCCGTCTCGTCGCTTATCTTTATGCCGGTGCCCTTGAGATAGTCGACTATCTGCGAGGCGAAGTGGTGCACATTGACCACGATGTCGTCAAAACCCTGCGCCTGGAGTTTGTCAATCACATGCTGCAGCAGAGGTTTGCCTGCCACGGGCACGAGCGCCTTGGGCATGCGGTCGGTGAGCGGCTTGAGCCGAGTGCCGAGTCCGGCTGCGAATATCATGGCATTCATCTGAGCACCTCCTTTATTCCCTGTTCGCGATGGCATATTCTCACCTCGATGCCGTATTTGGAGTGCAGATGCTCGGCGAGATGCTGGGCGGAATAGACCGAGCGGTGTTGTCCGCCTGTGCATCCGAAGGAGAACATCAGGTCGGTGAATCCTCGCTTCATATATCGCTCCACATGGGCGTCGGCAAGCCGATAGACACTCTCAAGGAAGGTGAGTATCTCGCCGTCGTCTTCGAGGAATCGTATGACGGGAGCGTCGAGGCCAGTGAGTTTCTTGTAGGGCTCATAGCGGCCCGGATTGTGTGTCGAACGGCAGTCGAAGACGTATCCTCCGCCATTGCCACTCTCGTCGTCGGGTATGCCTTTCTTATATGAAAACGAGAATACGCGCACGACGAGTTTGCCCTTGCCGTCATATTTTGACTGTGAGGGCTGCATAATGGTCGGTTGCGACTGATATCGCTCGAGGCGCGTCAGGCGCGTCAGCACGTCGACGAGATAGGGATAGGGGAAATCGCACTCTGAGAGCAAGGCTCTGAGATTTGCCACGGCTGGGATTATGCTGTCGAGGAAATGGCGCTTGCGCTCGAAATAGCCTCTGAATCCGTAGGCTCCCAGCACCTGTATGATGCGGAAGAGGACAAAGAGGCGTAGCCTGCGTTGGAATTCTCCCCTTTCGGGCGCCGTGGTGTAAGCCTGCATCGCCTCGTAATATTCGTCTATGAGACGCTGGCGGAGCGACGGGCTATAGTGTGCCGACGCTTGCCAAAGGAATGAGGCGAGGTCATAATAGAAAGGACCGCGTCTGCCTCCCTGGAAGTCTATAAACCAGGGCGCGCCCTCCGCGTCGAGCATCACATTGCGCGCCTGGAAGTCACGATACATGAAACTCGCGGGCTCTTCCTTCATCAGGTCATCCGTCAACTGGCGGAAAGACTCTTCGAGGCGCACCTCATTGAAATCGAGTTGGATGGGTTTGAGAAAACAATATTTGAAATAGTTGAGGTCGAAGAATATGCTCTCTCTGTCAAATGACGACACGGGATAACAATAATGATAGTCGAGAGCCTCGCCTCCGACAAACTGCAGTCGGGGCAACTGGCGGATGGTGCGCACGAGGAGTTGGCTCTCAGCCTCATCATAGCGGCCGCCCTGCTCCCTACCCCGACGGATGGCGTCAAAGAGCGACTGCGTGCCGAGGTCTTGCTGGAGATAGCACATGCCGTCTTCACTCACGGCGAAGACTTCGGGCACAGACAGACCTTTGTCGCGGAAATGGCGCGAGAGATAGATGAAGGCTTCATTCTCCTCCTGCGACGTGCCTATGACGCCTATCAGCGTGGAGAGGTCATCATCTTGCAGACGCCAATACTCACGGTTGCTGCCTGCCCCGGCCAAGCGCTCCATGTGGTGGGGAGAGTGTCCCTTATACCTATTATATAATAATATGAGTTCGTCCATGTTGTTTATTTATAATAGTTGAGCGCGGCTCCTATGGCTGTGGAGAACTCGCTGTGGGCAGGGATGTGAAATCTCACGCCATAGAGTTTCTCCAGGATGGGGAATAGCACTCGGCACTGCGGTATGAGCGAGAGTTTGCCGATGAGCACATAGTCCTTGATGCCCGACCCGATGGACGACAATATCGTGGCCGAACCGATGGTCTGCAAGACGGTCCAGATGATGCCCAGCGCTATGTCCTCGGGTTTGGCGTCAGCCTTGGCGTTGCCAAAGAGCGATGCCGTGGCGTCGAGTGGCAGGTTGGTCAACTGGTGTGGGGAGATGTCGCCTATGGTCACGTCGATGGCGGAGAGGTCGCCGTGGCGCGCCAAGTCGAGCACTTGCTCTATGTTGCCCGTCTTGAGCATCACGCGCGAGAGTCCTGCCAGGGTGCCTCCGCCGAGGGCAAGACCTCCGAGGCGGTGTATCTCATCGCCGTCGCAGAGCACGAGCGATGTACCTGTGCCCATCGACACCACTATCATGCGGTCGAGGTCGACTTCATATTTCGCCCCAAGTCCGTCGGCTATAAACTCGTCGGTGGTGGCTGTGGGGAGGCCGTAGATGTTGCCGTCGATATAGCCCGCGCCCACTCCCGTCATCATCACCTGGCGGATGTCGCTGAGTTGTATCTTGTTGTCGTGCAGATATTTGCCAAAGGCTCCATAGAGTGATGTCACGGGGTCATTGGCTTTGATTCTTATTGGCGACACGATGTTGCGGTCGCGGTCTATGCCGACAATCTTCGTTGTAGATATTCCTACGTCGATTCCTATTACCATTTTCTTATTTTCAAGTTCAACCGCACTTCTTTTTTTCTTTTATGAAGACGGTTGTTTTATTTTTATCCTTTTTATTCTTTTATATTATACCTTATATCCTAAAGGAGGGACTTTTATATATTTATATACTCCCTAACCTTAAGGCGGGATTTTAATATATCTTATATACCCCCCTAACTAAAACAATCCTTCAAACAGGTCAGCCTGTCGCGGTTGGGCGTGAGGCTTTTCCTTATTATCCGTTTTATTTGTTTTATCCGTTTTATCGGTTTTATTTATATTATCCGTTTGGTCGGTTTTATTTGTATTATCCTTTTTGTCGTCTGCATTACAATTTCCTATGATAGCGAGAAACTCATCCTCGTCCATTATCTGCACACCAAGTTTTTGGGCCTTCTCCAGTTTTGCGGGACCCATATTGTCGCCTGCCAGGATAAAGGACGTGTTCTTCGAGATGCTTCCCACATTCTTGCCCCCGTTGGCTTCTATCATCTTCTTGTATTCGTCACGGCTGTGGTGCTGGAAGACTCCGCTTATGACTATAGACTTGCCCTCGAGCGAAGTGCCGCGGTTTTGCATCTCTTCTTCAGAAAGACTAAACTGCAGACCGAAACTGCGCAGGCGCTCCACGATAGAGCGGTTGCCCTCTTCGCGGAAGTATCCTATGATGCTTGCCGCCATCACGTCGCCTATGCCGTCCACCTGGCAGAGTTGGTCGACGGAGGCATTCATCAGGGCGTCCATAGACTTGAAATAGCGGGCAAGAGCCTTTGCCGAAGTCTCGCCCACGAAGCGGATGCCAAGGGCGAATACCACTCGCTCGAAAGGCACAGCCCGAGAAGCGTCGATGGACTTTATGATGTTTTGAGCCGAGTCAAACTTGTTGCGCTTGACATTGTCGCCCCAGAGTTGCTCTATGCGGAGTTCGTAGAGGTCGGCTATATTGTGTATCAGTCCCTGCTGATAATATTCGTCTATAATCTCCTTGCCAAGGCCGAGGATATTCATCGCCTTGCGCGAGACGAAATGCTCTATCTTGCCCTTTATCTGTGGCGGACATCCCGCGTCATTAGGACAATAGTGACCAGCCTCGCCAGGATAGCGCACGAGGGGAGTGCCGCATTCGGGGCAATGTGTGGCAAAGGCTATCGGAGCGGCATCGGGCTGTCTGCGGTCTTCCGCCACGCCCACTATCTTGGGGATTATCTCGCCACCCTTTTCCACATACACGTAGTCGCCTTCATGGAGATTGAAACTCCTGATGAAGTCCTCATTATTGAGCGTGGCGCGTCTGACGGTCGTGCCGGCAAGATGCACGGGCTCCATATTTGCCACGGGAGTGATGGCTCCTGTGCGTCCCACCTGATAGGTCACCTCGAGCAGACGTGTGCAGGCGCGCTCCGCCTTGTATTTATAGGCTATGGCCCATCGCGGCGACTTTGCCGTCATGCCGAGCGAGCGCTGCTGGCGCAGGGAGTTGACCTTGAGCACTATGCCGTCGGTAGCCACGGGCAGATGCTTGCGCTCCGTGTCCCAGTAGGCTATAAACTGCATTATCTCCTCCAGTGTCTTCACCTTCTTCATACCCTCCGACATCTTAAATCCCCATCGGCGGCATGCCATGAGGTTTTCATAATGTCCGTCTTCGGGCAGTTGTTCGCCGAGAAGATAATATAGGTAGGCATCGAGTCCACGCGCTGCCACGAGGCGTGAGTTTTGCAGTTTGAGCGTGCCCGAAGCAGCATTGCGAGGATTGGCAAAAGGCGGTTCGCCCTCTTCCTCCCGCTCTTCGTTGATGCGTCGGAAATTGTCCCAAGGCAGGAGTATCTCGCCACGGATTTCAAAGTTGCGTGGCCAGTCGCCTTCAGCAAGTTGCAGGGGGATGCACTTTATGGTGCGCACATTCTGAGTGACATCGTCGCCCCTCACTCCATCGCCGCGCGTCACGGCACGCACCAGCCGTCCGTCCTCATAGGTGAGCGAGATGGACAGTCCGTCATATTTCATCTCGCAGCACACCTCGAAGTCTTCTCCGCCAAGACCTTCCTTGACCTGACGATACCACTCGGCCACGTCCTGCTCATTATAAGTATTGGCAAGAGAGAGCATGGGATAGCGGTGAGCCACCTGGCGAAATTCCGTCTGCAGGTCGCTTCCCACCCTTTGCGTAGGTGAATTAGGGTCAGCCATCTCGGGGTGACGGCGCTCCAGGTCTTCCAGTTCATGCATCATGAAGTCGAAGTCCTGGTCGCTCAAGACGGGCTGATTGAGGACATAATAGCGATGATTGGCCTCGTGTAGCAATTGCCGCAGTTGGAGGATACGTTGAGTTTCAGTCATCCGATATTATTAAGGTGGGTTCTATAAATTCCCACCGCTAACTATATTTATTTTTATGGGTTGCTTTTTGTCATCTTGCGGTCTCTTTTCGGTCCAATTCGTTTGCTCGTTCAGTTGCATAGCCCGCTATGCTCCTTCACTCACAGACAAATTGTCCTCGAAAATAGCCTCGCCATATGACAAAGCGAATTTATAGAACCCACCTTAAGTGTATTATGCGTGCAAATTTACGAAAATAAGAAGAGACGACAAAGCAATCATGCGCTAAAAGTACATATGGTTTATTCCGATTACATACACTCTTGTCTCGTTTTCAAGTAAATTTGTTGTACCTTTGCAGTAATATTACACACACATAAGACTTTGAAAGATACAACTGGCATCAGCATATTCCAGCGCCCCTTGTGGGTGAGCCTCTTCGCCCTGACGGCAGCCATCGCGTGGGGATGGGCATATCCTCTCATCAAATTGGGCATGAATGAGTTTGGCATCCTGCCCGACATGACGGGCAGCAAGATGCTCTTCGCAGGCATCCGCTTCTTCGTCTCGGGTCTCATCATTCTCGCCATAGCCCAAGGGTCGCACCGCAAGTTTGGCATCAGAAAGGGCTCAGACGCTTGGTTCATATTGCTCTACGCCCTGCTCAACACCACCCTGCACTACGCCTTCTTCTACTTCGGACTCTCTCACAACGCAGGAGCGCGCTCGGCGATACTCAATTCGCTTAGCGTCTTCACCGTGGTCATCCTGGCCTGCATCTTCTTCAAGAGCGACAAGATGACCTGGCGCAAGGCTACGGGTTGCGTTATCGGTTTCTTGGGTATTATGGCGCTCAACATCGGAGGTAAGGAAAGCGGACGCTTCACCTTTATGGGCGACGGCATGATTATCCTCAACGCCCTTTGCGGAGCCAGCGCCTCGCTCTTGACGAGAGGCCTGAGCAAGCGAGTGGACGTATTCGTGGGTACGGGTTACTCCCTAAGCGTAGGCGGCATCCTGCTGATGATTCCCGCTTTGGCTATGCAAGGCCGTCTGCCAGCCATTACCCCGTGGGGCATCATCATCCTGATGTTGCTCATAGCCATCTCCACAATAGGTTTCTCTTTATACAACAAACTCCTGAGTTGCAATCCCGTGGGAAAGGTAGCCATCTACAACTCCCTCATCCCCGTGGTGGGAGCCATCACCTCCTGCCTCTGCCTTGGCGAGACTTTCTATTGGAAATATGTGATAGCCGGAGCCCTGGCCACCGCCGGAATATATATCATCAACAAGGGGAAGAAGTAAGGTGGGTTCTATAAATTCGCTTTGCCATATGGCGAGGCGAATTTATAGAACCCACCGTAAGAGAGAAATGGTCATGCCTAAATAAAGAAATCATCCAAGTCGGCCGACAAGAACTCCTCTATGGATATGCCATCCGTACCGACAACAAAAGCACGGTATGGATCAAATGCCTCACGAAACAAACCCAAGCCTTTGTTCATTCCCCGCTTTCCGCTCTTTACTTCTATCGCCCAAATCTTGCGGTTTCTCTCTACGACAAAATCTACCTCGTTGTTTTTCTCCCTCCAATAAAACACCTTATAATCCAACTTATCAGCAAAATTCAAAAGGTGAGAACCGACAGCCGACTCTACCAACCTTCCCCATTTCTCCAAGTCGAGGCGTTGTTCCAGAAAATTAGCCGTAGAATAAACGTTCATCAGCGCATTATTATACACCTGGTACTTTGGTACGGACGCATACCGCCTAGCCGTATCACCCGAATACTTTTGCAATCCTGCAAGCAGATTACATTCATCCAATACCTGAATATAGTTGGCAAGCGTAGTCACATTGCCTTTGTCCTGGAGTTGCCCCATCATCTTGGTTAGCGACAACAACTCACCAGAGTAAGAACAACCCAATTCAAACAACCTCTTCAACAAGGCAGGCTTGTAAACCGTAGTTGTCCCCAATACATCATTTGCAAAGGCGGACTCTATCAATGAATCCTTGACATATCGCTTCCACCTCGCTTCGTTGGATATCAACGGAGCGGTTCCCGGGTAACCTCCGAAATAGATGTATTGGTCGAGTGTCCATCCAAACGCCTCCTTCATCTCTTGGAGACTCCAATGTCCCATCCTTATCAACTCAAATCTTCCAGCCAAAGATTCTGTCAGTCCC
>CAVKNF010000101.1:0-8970 GCA_963657415.1 bacterium
TTACCTTTATTTGCTTGAGTGGTACGGCGAGGGCGCCGTACCTCCTAATGGTATTTCTCCCCTTCCTCGGGAGGGCTGGGGAGGGGTCTCAATCTTTTCATCTTTCCCTCGTGGACCATAATGAACCTGAGGGGGGGGAATATTGACACGGAAAGTGCCTTGGATCACTCTAACTGTCTGATAATCGGGTGGGGGGGTAAATGGTGTCTGGAGGCATCTGTTGACAAACGGTAATTTCTTACGAAAGGGGTGAAAAATTCTCCTCGATAAACTTTTGTCGTTTATATAATTTATGTATTTTTGCATATTGGTTGGTGCGTCGCCTTTATTGACGATGCGCCGACATGACATAAATTCGGACATTGTGTTCACTCACTCGCATAAGTAAATGAATGAAGTTACAGAGCGTCCTCAGGTTCCGCCCCCTATTGCAGGGGACGACGGCGAAGCCATGGTTGGAACTGACGACGGCGCCATCTCGCCGCCCCCTCAGGCACCGCCCACAGCCCGTTGGTATGCGGCCCGTGTGAGGGTGAACTACGAGAAGCGGTTTCAGGACGACCTGGAGCGGTGCTTTCACGATAATGGTCATTTCCTCGAAACATGGATAGCCACCGAAAGCCGTATTCGGGTCAACAGTCGTGGCAAGCGTGTTGTGCGCGAGCTGGTGCTTCTCTCCACCTTCGTCTTCGTGAGAGTGGAGAAGTCCCACCTCAATGATGTGCGTTTCCGTTCGGATGTCTACCGCATGCTCACCCTCCCCGGCACTTATGAACCCTATGTCATTCCCGACAAGCAGATGGCTGATGTGCGCCGCATGGTGGATTCGGGCAAGGCGGAGATTCTCACCCGCTCCATCAAGAAGGGTGACAAGGTGAGAGTCCTCGGCGGACAGTTCAAGGATGTGATAGCCTATGTGCAGCGCCTCCAGGGTCAGAAAGCCGTCATAGCGTGTGAGATCCCCAGCATCTTCGGTGCTGCCATAGAGATCAATAAGGACATGCTCGATTTTGTCCCTGACAAGAAGCGTTAGCTTAGACATGTCTTCCCATGGTGCATAGCACCTGATGACGGTTGGCGCTCCACTGGCGCTTCAGACTGACGTGAATCCATGACACTCCATCGGAGTATTCCCAGATGAGCTGGTCAAATCGCAGATGGTCTTTGATATAGACAAACCACTCGTGCCCAGTCTCCAAGTTGGGCAGATGGATGTCGGCGGCCTCGCCAGTGCAGTGTTGAGAGCGGGTGACACCGCCCACGGCCTTGTTGAGTTTGCGACATCGGTATCCGCTGGAGATGATGACTGGTTGTTTGGCATACGCGCGCAGCGGTTCGAGCACCTCCTGACAGAGGTTTTGCAGATTGGAGATGGCGTCGGCTGAAGGTTCGTTGCATATGCCGAGGCGTGATGCTGTTGCCGACCGGGTGAATTCTTCGAGTGAAAAGTGTGGAGTAAGCTGATTCATATTTCTGATTGATTAATAATTATTTTCCCGCAGATTATATTTATTTTCTCTGCAGAGTTTTTGTTCTCCCACAGAATTGATATTTATTCTCCCACAGATCTCACAGAATCCACAGAATTTTTCTGTGAAATCCCTGTGACGGCGCAAGCCTTCTGTGTTGTCTGCGAGTTCTGTGGGAAACTAAAATAATTCATCCGTGGGAGATTAAAATAACATCTGTGGGAGCACCAATTATGACAGAGAGCGAGTTGACATATAAAATACGCGGTGCCATATTCCATGTGTACAAGGCGCTTGGTCCAGGTCTCTTGGAGTCTATCTACGAGGCTGCTTTGTGCTACGAATTGCGGAAGCAGGGATTGCATGTGGAAGAACAAGTTAAGATTGACGTTGTCTATGATGGTCATATACTGCCAGTAGACTTCCGTCTTGATATTCTCGTGGAAGATGCTGTGATTATAGAACTCAAGTCTGTAGAAGAACTCAAGCCTGTACACCACAAACAGCTGATCACCTATCTCCGCATAGCAAACAAGCACATTGGTTTGCTCGTGAACTTCAACGCGGATGACATAAACAAGGCTATTCATCGTAAAGTAAATGGTTATAGATGATATTTTCCCGCAGAGTGCTTTAGTTCTTTCGCAGAATATTGCATTTAAGGTTCTCCCACAGATCTCACAGAATCCACAGAAATCTCTGTGGAAGCCCCGTTACGGTGCAAGCCCTTCTGTGTAATCTGTGAGTTCCGTGGGAGATAATAACATAGTTCCGTGGGAGATTAAATTTTTTATCTGTGGGAGATAACATTACAGTCCGTGGGAGACGCAGGAGCTTACTCCCAGGGCGGTCAGCGCTGCGATGGCAGCTTGCACGATAGCATTGATGATTTTGGCCCACATGGCCTTCTTTGATTCAGTCATAATGATATAAATGATTTGAGGTTAATGGTTTTCCCGCAGAACGGGTAAAATGAAAATATTAAAATATTAAAAGGTGAAAATGTTTTCTCCCACAGATTTCACAGGATTTTCCTTTGTGGAAACCCCATTACGGCGCAAGTCTTCTGTGTTGTCCGTGAGTTCTGTGGGAGATAATAACATCGTTCCGTGGGAGATTAAAAACATTACTCCGTGGGAGCCGTTTTAGGCGGCATCCTTCTTAGAGATGTCCACGGTGGTGGCACCAGCCTTTTCCGCCTTCAGCGCTGCCGCTTGGGTTTTGCGTGAGGTGACGGGATTAAACTCTGCCCTGTCGATGATGTTCTCGAAGTCCTCGCCAGGAGTAAACACGATGTTCACCGCCTTGATGTTGGCTGCAGTAAACTTCTCGAGGCTTTCGGCGCCATGAGTCTTCAGAGAGACGCTGAAGTCGCCCAGTTCGCCGAGCTTGATCTTGTTGCCGTTGAGGAGCTGCTCCACCAAGCACTCGCACATGTCGGAGATGACCCCCTTCACAGTGCCGCGGCTGTAGACGCCGTTGTGGTCGGCAATGTGCTTTGAGAACTTCTCGAGGTTCCACACCTCGCGGATCTGGTTTTTGCCATAAGCCTTTGGAGCTTCATCTGCATTCATTGGGTTGCTGAGAAGACATACGCTGTAATCTATCATAATGTGTTGCCCGTCGCCGGTACGGGACTTAGTGTTTACCCGACTTGGATTGCTTTCTGATTGTCGGGCCCGGCAGGGGTTAATAAATAAAAGATGTTTGTGCATTGTCAGTGGCAGGCGCCTTGCTTCCTGATTGCGATTGCAAAGGTAATACATCGGAGAAGCGATATCAAGCGCATTGAAAAGCGTTGAAATCTCATTGAATGCGCGTTGAAACGTGGTTGAGAAAGGCATCAGAATAGCGGGGCTGTATAAGGGAAAAGTAGTATTTTTGTAATAGAAGTAAAAAGAAAGTAGAAAGACGATGAATACGATAACACTGGATAATGCGACCTACAATGCCATCTCGCTCTATGCAAAGCAAAAAGGCATCAGTATTGCAGAGGCCTTGAAGGCGGGCGCACGGCTTTTGCTTGACAATTTCAAGGTTGAGTCTAAGATTACGACTGAAAGACAATATTACATTTCTCCAAAGGTCAAGGCTCTGGAGACGGGATTCAAGTGTCCTGAAGGATTGTCTACTGATTATAAAGACGAATTACAGGATGCTTTGACAGAGAAATACTTATGAAAATCTTTCTGGATACAAACGTATTGATAGACTTCTTTTTGGAGAGAGCACCTTTTTATCCGGCTGCCGCTATGATATTCTCGTATGCCTTGGAGCGGAAAGTCGAGGCTTGTGTTTCTTCCATGTCTGTTGTGACGGCAAAGTTCATATGCGTAGACCGCTGCAAAATGCCTCTTGAGATGTTTCGCGCGAAAGTGGATTTTCTCAGGGATATACTGGATGTGTGTTCAGTGGATGCTGCTGATGTATATCATTCATATGATGCCAAATGGAAAGATTTTGAGGATGGTGTGCAGTATTATGCAGCCATAAGATGTGGTGCTGACTATGTGGTTACAAGAAATGTGAAGGATTTCGAGGAGTATATAATCCCTGTGTTCTCTTTGGATGATATGTGCCGCTTATTGCTACATAACGATTGCCACTGATTAGTGTTCTGCCATATGTCTGACATAATATTCAATATCAGCGGGGGAAACAATCAGATACTCCCCAACGCCACCAAGGGCGAACAGCACTTCTATGGCGACCAGTTTGCAGAGGCTGCCCTCCGTCAGTCTGCCGCCGGCCAGGCCACTGATGACAATGCCTCCGACAACGAGGCGGAGCAGCAGTTTGCCCTATATATAATAAATAAGGAACGCGCGAAGGACTACACTTCGCAGTTGCGGCGCTGCAACGTAGCTCGCGAGGTGGGCGGCATCGTCGCCACCATGGTCGACAACCGCGACCTCACCAAGGAGCAGGCAGTGACGCAGGCCTTCATCGACAAACTCGCGCCCTTCCTCTGCAATGTAGGCAAGGGCAAGACCGTCGACAACCTCCGCACCCACATCAACAATGCTCTGGAGGAGCACAAAAGCCTACAGCGTGCGCCGCGCAATATGTGATGTCTCAAACGCACGTACGTTCATCGCCCAACGCACGTAGGTTCATCGCCCAACGCACGTACGTGCATCAGCCAACGCACGTAGGTTCATCAGCCAATGCACGTAGGTGCGTTTGAATATGGAAATATTGAAATATGAAAATATGGAAATATTGAAATATTGAAATATGAAAGATCCCTCCCTAACCCTCCCGAGGGAGGGAATGAGGAAAGATGGTATTCGTAGGAGGTACGGCGCCCTCGCCGTACCACTCAAACTTGTGCTTGCGAATAAATATCTATGAGGATACATATCTATTACAAAAGAAAGTGGTAAATTTGCGTCTGTAAGAGATACAGATGATATGGTTATGGAAGCATTGGATAAGGATTTTTGGCAGAAACGTGATGCCGCCATGAAACGGTTTATGGCAGCAAAGGAGCGTAAGAAGGCCCGAGTGGAAGAAATCACCCAAAGCCTTTGTGAGGAATATAAAGAACGTACAGGAGAATATCCTAAATATATCAATGTCTGGTGATGCAAGCAACAAATGCGAAGTCGTCTGTTTGAATATTGGTTTTCTTCCTATCGGATGAAGGATAAGTTTCTCCTCATGCCCGTTAGCATAGAGGATATGGAAGGAGTGGAGAATTTTGCAGCATTGATTATTCGCAAGGACAATCCTAACATCCTTGATATCGTTACGGAATTTTCAAATACTGTGGCGATGTTTAGCGTAAAGCCAGGAAACTGTTGATAGAGCAAAAAAGTTCCGTGTTATCCGTGAGTTACGCGTTATGAATGACTCTACAAATTATGTCAGTGGTGGCACCAACCAGTTTCTGCCCAATGCCACCACAGCCATACAGAATAATTATGCCGCACAGACCGACAGCCGCCTCGCCAGGTGGTTTCGCCGACTGAGGGAGGAGTTTGACAATGACGTGCGACTCCAGCGCAAACTCGACGATATCAAGCGCTATCACACCCGGCTGCCCCACACCATCGGACTGGAGAGAAAACTCCTCGACGGCGGTTTCTCCTCCGACGCCATAGACCGCGCACGCCGCAAGAAGCAATATTACGCCAAGAAGGCCACCCGCTATCAGTATTACGAGTCGGCGCAGCGCATCGACAGCCACCTCTTCGCCATCGTCTGCAATAGGTTTGACAACTACGTCTTCCCGCTGATACAGCAGTCGCAGCCACTGCAGGACATCAATCGCGCCGTCTACGAACAAGTCATCCTGCCCGTCATGCAGGAACTCAATGACAACGGCGCCGACGACTCCTGCCTCTGCTACACCCAGGACGACATCTTCGGCATGCTCTACTATCTCACCGGCAAATGCCACATCAACTGGAAAGTCTATGGAGGTGATATATAATCCCGCCTTCGACCCCTTCAATGGCATCTACCGCATGCTCCACATACTGAGGGACTTCGGACTGGAGGATAGCGTCGAGGTAGACCGCCTGCGCATCTATGACTTCTATCTGCTCTTCCCGTATAAGACCTACAACATACGCCTACGCCCCGAGGAGAAAGACTTTCGTGGCCAACGGCAACAATACATCAAAGCGAAGAAAAACCCATATAACGAGTCCACCAATGACCGCCGGCTCTTTGAGCAGCTGCGACCCTATCAGATGATAGCCCTCAGCCATCTCGCCAGCTACGGACTCATCAGTCCCGACCATCTGCTGCGCCAGCAAGTCAAGGTGGCTGATGTCGACAAGATGAGGCTCGTCATGGAGCAGTTGGGTGACATGCCAGCCACAGAGAGCAATGTCATCTCGTGGCTCAACCTCTGCTTTCGCACCACACCCCTCACAGGCGTCTACGGACTGAAATACCGCACCCAACTACTGGAATACAAATACGATGGCTAACCTTTTTGTCAACCGGCTCTATGTCATCACCGATGACGACAAGGTGGCCTACGACGAGCGCTTCCACCACGGCATCAACATCATCCGCGGTGCCAACAGCAGCGGCAAGTCCACCATCACACATCTCCTCTTCTATGGTCTTGGAGGCGACTACACCCACTTCGTGGCAGAGGCACGCCGTTGCCGACGCGTCATGGTGGAGATCACCGTCGACGGAGCCACTCTCACCCTCTCGCGACCCATCGACAAGGACTCCGAGGGGCGCGTGCTCACCCAGCGCGGCATGACCATCCACTGGGGCACACTCGATGAGGCTCTGGCAGGCACCTGCCAGCACATCTCCTGCGGATATAAAACCTCAGCAAGCAAGCGCAGCTTCTCCAATGTGCTCTTCGAAGTCATGGGCATGCCCATCGTGCAGGGCGACAGCAACATCACCATGCACCAGCTGCTCCGACTCATTTACATCGACCAGGAGTCGCCCACCAATGTGCTGTTCTATTATGAGATGTTTGACAACCAGACCACTCGCGAGACTGTCGCCGACCTGCTCCTGGGCATCTTCGACGCGCAGCTCTATGAGGCAAAGCGACGCCTCAGAGACCTCGAGGCAGACGTGGCGGAAGTGAAGGCCGACATCCGGTCGCTCGAGAAATCGCTCTCTCCCGATCAGCGCTCCACACAGACTATCAAAGACATCATAGCAGCAAAGCGGCAGGAGATAGACCGACTCTCGGCTGATGTTGACCGTCTGCGCCGCGGCGAAGATGTCGACAAGCAGAAGAAGTCGCAGACGGAAATCCTCAAGGCTGAGGCCGTAAGGTTGGAGCAGGAGATAGCAAAGAAGGAAGAGGACATAGACCTACTCGAGCATGACATCGAAGACACCAATCTGTTTGTCGATGAACTCTCGCGCCGTCAGTCAGCCCTCGACCACTCCATAGACACACGCGAGATACTGGGCGCGCTCCCGCTGGAGTATTGCCCCGAGTGCCTCCAGCCGTTGCACCACGACGTGCCCGAAGGCACCTGCCACCTCTGCCGGCAGCCGGTGGACAGCTCTACAGGCATCACGCAGGCCAAGCGACTCATCACCGAACTCTCATTTCAGCGGCAGGAGTCGCTCTCCATCCTCCGCCACGACGAGTCTTTGCTCTTTGTCGCCAAGTCACGTCTCAGAAAACTCAAGGCAAGGCGCCGCCAGACGCGCTCCATGCTCGACAGCCTGTTGGGGAACGTGCGCAGCCGTCAGGCTGAGGCCATCGAAGACCTGATGTTTCGCAAGGGACAGCTCAACGGCGAACTCCTGCAATACTTCACCATGCTCGAGATGGCGGAGAAATATGAGCAGCTGCAGCACGACCGTGAGCGCATGGAGGCAGACATCGCCTCCACCAAGAGCGACATCGACACCCGCCACGCTCTCCAGGAGCGCCGCCGCGGCAAGGTGATGCGCAAGATACAGGAGCACGGGGCCTACTTCCTGCAGCATGATGAAGAGCGGCAGAAAGCCTTCACCCAAGCCTCACCGGAAGATTTCTCCGTGGACTTCCCCGGCAACGTGGTGTTTCTGCACAACCGCTATGACAAATACAGCGCCTCGTCGTCATTCTTCCTGAAACTCGTGGCACGCTTCTCGCTCCTCTTCGCCTCGCTCGACATCCAGTGGATGCGCTTTCCGCGCTTCATCTTCGCCGACAACATGGAGGACAAGGGAATAGAGGAAAGCCGAGCACAGAAATTTCAGCAGACGCTCATCGACAAGCTTCGCCACTACGACACCGACACCTATCAGGTCATCTACACCACCTCCTACATCACCGAGGCCCTCGACCGCAGTCCCTATGTCGTCGGCGACCACTATGATGTCAACCACAAGAGCCTGAGAATATGAAAATATAGAGACCCCTCCCCAGCCCCTCCCGAGGGAGGGGATGAATACCATTAGGAGGTACGGCGCCCTCGCCGTACCACTCAAGCAAATAAAGGTAACCATAGTAGGCGAAGCGTCCCCGCTTTGCCCCTCAAGCAAGAATTCGCAGTGGCATTTCTCAATAGCGTGGGTACAGCGAGGGCGCTGTACCTCCTATAATATTCGTGTCATCCGTGATATCCGTGTTCAAAAAAACAATATTTTCATTGTTTTAATATATTAATCTCCCACGGAACTCACAGAATACACGGAAAGGCTTGCGCCATCACAAGGGTTGCACAGAAAAATTCTGTGAATTCTGTGAGATCTGTGGGAGAACAAAAATACTCCGTGGGGAGAACCTCAAACATAGTTCTCTGTGGGATAATTTACCTTGTAATAGAAAATAAAGGAAACAATATAACAGTTATGGAAAATAGAAAAGTGGCCCTCATTACGGGCATTACAGGCCAGGACGGTTCGTACTTGGCAGAGTTGTTGTTGAGTAAAGGTTATGACGTGCACGGCACCATCCGCCGCTCGTCTACCGACTTCCGTGAGCGCATCGCTCACCTCGAAGGCCAACCTAAGTTTCACCTTCACTATGCCGACCTCGGCGACTCCATGAGCATCATCCAGGTGATGA
>CAVKNF010000102.1:0-8910 GCA_963657415.1 bacterium
TAGGCGTACACTGGATTGTCTGACTTTATGGTAGTGTCATTGTAACCATTGGAAAGAGTTTCCAATCCTGTCTTTGTTGTGATTCCTGTAGACGCAAATGCATTGAACGGAGATATAAAAGCACTTCTAACTTCATAATCATTAAATGAAGTGTTGACATCAGTAGTACTCAATATCTGGCAAGAAATACTCCTTTCACATGATAAGTTAATGGAGAATGTCATACATGACGGCATAAGTATGACAAAACCTCCTCCATTAGGAGAGCCGAATGCAGATGCTGCGGGTAGTATGATGGCACCCGTCTTGGCACCTTCAGTGCCGAGTTCACCGTCATTACCCACACCGACAACCTCTGCGTCTACGGTAGTAGCGGGGTATGTAGGATTCTGGTCAGCATAGACCATCTGGATGAGTTTGCCGTTGGGGTCCACCTTGTAGTCGTCCTCATTGCAGATGCCGATGTATTTGTCGACTTTCTCCTGAGTGTCAAACCACAGCCAGCCGTTCTCGTCAATGTCGGCAGCATCAAACATGTTGTACTCCTGTGCCTGCATGCCTGTGGTGGCAGCGAGCATCATCACTAATGATAATAATGTTTTTCTCATAATTTCCTTTCCTTTTTTATATTATATCCTAAATGTTATTGTTCGGTCCAGTCGGGGTTCTGCTCTATGCCGTGATATTTTATCTCGCTCCACGGTATAGGCAGATAATACTGCTTGGCATCAAACACTCTCACGCGCTTTGGGAAGCGGTTGAGGTTGCTGACGGTATATTTCGTCGTCGAGGTGACGCTTCCGTCGGAATTGCTCACCTGGGTGACATCCACACGCATCGCCTTGATAGGATTGGTGCCACCATTCATCTTCTCCTCGGCTATGCCCCAGCGGAAGAGGTCCCAGTAGGTGGTCTCCTCAAATGCCATCTCCACGCGTCGCTCGTTGCGGATATTCTCCTCGGTGGTCTGAGTGAAGAGAGGCATGTGCACCCTCTCGCGAGTCTTGTTGAGATAGGTAAGTGCTGTGCCGGAGTCACCCAGTCGCCAGCACACCTCGGCATAGTCGAGCAATGCCTCGGCATAGCGCCAGAGGATGCAGTTTTGCTTGCTTGCATAGGTCTCGTCATTGTCGATGGTCTGGGTTTCATCGACAAACTTACCCATGTAGTAGCCCGTGTAGAGGAAGTCGGCAGATGTAGACGAACCATACTTTGTCAGGTCTACTCCCGCCACACGGTTGGTGTAGTGGATGTCCATCACATGATTGCGGAATGTACATCCGTCATAGAGCACGTTGGCATAGAACCGATAGTCTCTGCCCTCATATGGATGCTTGGCGTCATAGGTCTTGCCCTCCTGCATGCCGTATTCATCGACATGATTTTGTGTGGGCAGATAGGCGAGGGTAGTGCCAGTGAAGTAAGGCGAACAAGCGTCACGGTCGAGTTTGTGGCCAAACTTGTTGGCATAGTCACCATCGTCGGAGTGCTGCACCTCGAGGATAGACTCCTGCGAGTTCTTGGTGAGGAATATCTTGCGGTATTCGTCTTTGATGCCCTCCTGCGTGGTAGACGCTATGGGGATGAGCGAGTAGGCATTGAGAGCCATCAGTTCCTCATAGGCTGTCTTTGCTTTTTCCAGCATGGCGTGCGACTGGTCGTCGCTAAAACCGAGATAAGTCTTGTCTGCATCCTTACGTTGAAATACTTCGCTCGAAGCCCAGAAATAAGTCTTTGCCTTGAGCATTATGGCAGCACCCTTGGTGGCGCGTCCCTTGTCGGTGCTTTCGTGAGTGACGGGCAGATACGTGGCAGCCTCGTCCGCTTCCTTCACGATGAAGTCGACCATCTCCTGATATGTGGCGCGTGGGAATTTTTCTGCATTGATGAGTGGGTCGTAGGTGTGGTCTATCAAGGTCACTCCTCCAAACATGCGCCACAACATATAATAATAGTAGCCGCGCAGGAAGTGAGCCTCGCCGATGATGCGCTGCTTCTGGTCGCCGTCGGCGATGTTGTCAAGATTCTCGAGCAGAGTGTTGATGGACTGTATCTGGGTGAAATCATTGTTCCATACATTAGCAGCCCATTTTGTCAACTCCTGACTGTTGCCCTTGAGTAGGTCGCCATAGCCCGAGTTGTAATAAGTGCTCTTGCCCACGGTCAACTGGTCACCAAACCATGGCATGTAATACCTCGACATGCTCTTGACGAGAGATATCGAGGGCACAAAGGTGCTGAAACCGCAGTCCATGTTGCGATACCATGAGTTTTCATATTCATCGAGGAGTTGCGGATTGCTCCACACCGATTTCTCTGATATCTCGTTGATGGGGGCATCCTTAAACAGACTGTCGCAACTTGTAGTGCCGGCAAGCGTCGCAGCAAGGATGAGGGAGAATGCTATATGATTGATATTTCTTCTTTTCATAATCCAAGGTTAAGGGTTACACCATAGGAACGCTGTATGGGGTAGCCACGCAGCGATTCCGGATCCATGTTCTTCAGGTCACTGATGGTGAAGAGATTGCTTGCCTGCAGGGCGATGCTCAGTGAACTCAATGATAGTTTCTTCACCACACTGCTTGGCAGAGCGTAGCCGATGTTGAGCATCTTCAGTCGCATGAAGTTGCAGTCTTCGATCCAGAATGTAGACCTCTTGCGGTTGTTGTCATTGGCGGTGGCAATCTTCACGCGGGGATACTTGGCGTTGGGGTTGTCCACGCTCCAACTGTCGGTGAGGTGATAACTCTGAAACTTTGGCATGGTGCCGTTCTCCAGTGTGTAGTAGTCGCTGATATTCTGCTTGTAGCCCACCTCGCCCTGGAACATGGCGTTGATGAAGAAACCCTTGTATTGCACTCCCAGACGCAGGCTCAGGTCCATGTCAGGATAGGAAGAGTTTTTCACATATATGTAGTCATTGGAGTCGAGCACCTTGTCGTCATTCTGGTCCACATACTTGATGTCGCCAGGTGCGAGAGTGGCATTGCCCTGTCCGTCCTGGTCGAGAGGCCAGTTGTCTATCTCCTCTTGCGACTGGAAGAGTCCTGCCGCCTCATACATCTGCCACACCATGCTGCTTGTACCCTTGCGGCGCATGTTGGGAGTCTGCGATGACTCGTCGCCATAGTCTATGTATTTGTCGTCGTTTCTTGCCAAGTTGAGCGCGACGTTATATTTCAGTTTGCCTATTGTGTTCTTGTGCGTGATGGCGAGATCCCATCCCCAAGCCTTCAGTTTGCTGAAGTTCATCGACGGGTAGGCACCGTCCACACCTGTCGACGGAGGGAAGAGATAGTCGGGAGCAGAAGTAATCTTGTCGGTCTCATAGCGTATGTAGTAGTCGAAGGAGATGCCGATGCGTCCGCCCCAAAGTCCCAAGTCGGCTCCGAAGTTATAGTCGTGGGTCTTGCCCCATGTCAGGTCGGTGTTGGGATAACTGAGCATGGTGAATCCCGGTCGGAAGGTGCCTGTCGTGGAACTGCTGCTACCGAAGTTGTAGCCATAATTGCTTGACTCTGTGTAGTTTTTTAGATAAGAGTAGGAATCCACGAGTCCGTCGTTGCCAAGCCATCCTGTAGATGCACGCAACTTAAGGTTGGACACTACGCGCTGGTTCCACTTCATGAAGAAATCTTCATTGGAGATGACCCATGACGCAGATACTGACGGGAAGAATCCCCAGCGGCGAGAAGGGGCAAAGTTGGTGGAACCGTCTACACGGAAACTGAACTCAGCGAAGTATTTGTTGTCATATCCGTAGTTGACGCGACCTATCATGGATGCGCGCTCATTGATGTATTCGTCGCCGTTGAGGCTGGCATCCTTTGCCACGCCCATAGTCTCGGGCACAGCACTCTTGTCGAGGTTCTTGCCCGTCATATACTGGTTGTTGAGGCGCTGGTAGTTGACCACCCATGTGGCACCCACATTGTGTTTCTCTGCAAAAGTGTTGTTATAGTTCACGCCAGCCTCATAGAGTTGGCTATTGTAGAATCGGTCAGTCTGCTGCAGAGTCACCTTGGCAGTGGGGTAGACAGTGTTCTTGTCGACAGCATACTCCTGAGTCTGCTCGTTATAGGTATAGAGCGTCATAGGGTTGTCGAAATCCTTCTCTATGCGGTGGTTGCTGTCGAATGTGCCACGCAGATAAGCATTCATGCCTTTCACCCAAGGAATGTTCCAGTTGAGGTTGGCGGTGAGGGTGCTGACCTTTGAGTCATCTTTCACATATCCTCCAAGTCCGCGGATATTGATAAGAGGGTTGCTGCCGTCGATGCTTGCCAAGTTGCCGTTGGTAAACTCAAGCACCTGTAGCGGTGAATAACTGTAGGCCGCGTCGATGGTGGTGTAACTGGTGTTCTTTGCGTGAGAGTTGGCACCGGTATAGTCTACCGACAGCACAAGTCCCTTGGTCAGCGTGGCATCCAGTTTCATGGAGTAGTTGAGTCGGTTGCGGCCTACGCCACTGTAAAGTCCCTTGGAGTCGGCATATCCCAGTGAGAGGTAGTATTTCACGAAGGAGTTGCCACCGGTAGCCGACACGGCATGAGTGGTGGAGTAGCCCGTCTTGTCAAGATAGTCGAGCAGGTCGGTGTTGCCGTAGACATTAGGATTGGAATGTGTGCGGATCTCCTCCAACTGTTCGTCAGTGTAAGGCGTCAGCGTGGATGAAGGAGTGTTCTCTATAGCCTTGTTGCGCAACTGCGCGAACTCATAGGCATTGAGGAAGTCGGGCAGTTTGGCAGACTGCTGCAGGTTGAACTGTCCGCGATAGTTGATTTTTATCTTCTGGTTGTCGCCCGCACGTTTTGTCTGCACGAGAATGACGCCATTGGCAGCACGCGAACCATAGACAGCGGCAGCGGCAGCGTCTTTGAGCACGGTGACACTCTCTATGTCGTCGGGATTGAGGTCAGAGAGACGAGTCTCGCCATCAGATGTGCTTGTACCGAATCTCGGCACGCCGTCGATAACGAGCAATGGTGCTGAGTTGATGCCTCGGATGCGGATGGAAGATTCCTTCGCCGTACTAGGGTCGCCAGTAGACTCCATCACCTGCATGCCCGCCACCTGTCCGGTGAGAGCCTTGTCGAGGTTTACTGTAGGCATCATCAGCAGGTCTTCAGCCTTTATGGTCTCTACTGCACCCGTGATGGATGACTTCTTCTGCAAGCCGTAGCCCACAACCACCAGTTCGTCGAGTCCCTGTGCGTCCTCCTCGAGTTTTACGTTTATGTCGGAGTTGTTGTCTACCGACACCTCCTTTGATTTATATCCGAGGAAAGACACCACGAGTTTTCCCTTGTTGTAGGGAATGGCAAAGTGTCCGTCCACATCGGTTATGACGCCAGTCTTTGCGTCTTTCCATCTCACATGTGCTCCTATCACGGGTTCGCCACCATTGTCGGTGACCGTTCCCTTGACGGTAGTAGTTTGTGCCGCTATGCCCTGCACCATTGCCAGCAAGGCAAGCACAAACAGAGTGCGAAGCCATCTCGCGACGGCATTGTTCTTTTTGTTTCTGTTCATACGTGTATTAGTTATTCTTCAGAAGTCGTTCTATCAGCAGTATCTGGTAGTTGTAGAAATCTCTCGTGTTGCCTGTGGCTGATGCCTTGTAAGCGCGATACTTTGTCAGCACCTTCTGCAGTTGTCCGAGCATCAGGGCACCGGCTTCGGTGCTGCTTAGCGCACTGCCTCCCAGATTGTAGCGGGCAAATGATGCGTCGGCATCAATGCTGTGGTTGCAGATGATGAGCGAAGACTCCTGCTCATGATTCCACTGCTGTTCGTCGGTGAGGGCGGACTTTGTTGTTTTTGCTGCGCTGTTAAGTCCTGTGCGCGACATCATCACGTCGATGGCAGAAGCCTGTATGTTTTGCTCCGCATCACTCAGTTTGCCACCTGTAGGAGCCTTGAATATCTGCGAGAACAGGTAGTTGGAGTAATCGTTGACATTATAGTTGTTGGCAGGATCCACCTTGCCACCTTCTTTTATGCGATAGAGTGCGGTGTTGCTCAAGAGAGAAGAGATGATGCGCTTGCGTATGCCGTCGTTGACATCAAGGCTAAGTTCGAGTTTCGCAAGAAGAGTTTTTGGCGTGAGCCAACTGTCGTATGTGCGTATTTGGTTGAGCAACCAGTCGATGGCCTCCTTCTGACGTTGCTTGCCGATGTAGGTCTTGCCTGCCTTCTGACCATCGCCTTGTCTTATCTCAGAATATTCTATGCCACCCACGTAAGGCACAACATGGTTGAGATAGCGTGAATACTGGTTTGTCACCTCGCGATATATCTTCTCTGTGTCATCATAGCGTTCGCCTTTCTCCATGGTCCATGACTCGAGATTGTTCATCAATATCTTCATGTTGGCAATGCCATAGTTGCTGGCCTTGATGTGATCATCGCCAAGGTCTTCGGTGAGGTCGGTAGGGTCTACGGTGCCCAATATCTGCTGAGCGCCAAACTGATACTTCTTGTCGTTGGACTTCTCTGCTATCCATTTGTCAAGAGTAGTCTTCTCTTCTTCTGGAGTCGTCGCATCAGGAATCAGACGGTAGCCCCAGTTGATGGCATATTTGTCGTAGACTCCGAGTATGGGAGGAGTGAGACGCACACCCTTCTCATAGTCGCCAGGCTGTGCAACATAGTTGTTGCGGGCATAGTCCATGATGCTTGGCGTGGTGCCATACTGCTGTGTGAACTTTGCATCGCGGAGCGAGTCTACGGGGAAGGCATAACTTGCACCCATGTTGTGCATCAGACCCAGAGTGTGGCCTATCTCATGAGCCGCCGCATAGCGCATGGACTCACACATCACGTCATCATCAAATACGGATTTGCGCACACGCTTGTCGACTGTAGCCGTCTGCACGAAGCGCCAGTTGTGGAGCAGTGACACTATGTTGTGATACCAGATGACATCAGCAGTGAGAATCTCACCAGTGCGTGGGTCTACATAACTCGGACCCATGGCATTGGCAGTGGATGTCAGTGCATACTTGAAGCAACTGTAGCGCATGTCGTCAGGGTCAAACGAGGGGTCATCCTTAGGATAGTCCTTCGCCTGGATGGCATTCTTGAATCCTGCTCCCTCGAAAGCCTTGTTCCAGTCCTCTATGCCCTGTTTGATGGTGTTGCGCCACTTTTCGGGGAATGCAGAGTCCACATAGAACACAATGGGCTTCATCGGTTCCACCAGTTCGCCGTTCTTGTATCTCTCCATGTCCTCAGGTTTAGGCTCGAGACGCCAGCGGTGAATGAAGGTGCGGTTTTCTATCTTGTCTTTGTCTGAACTGAAGATATTCTTACTGTTATAAAAGTATCCCACCCTGTTGTCCTGATATCTCATTGGCATGGGGTCGTCGGGAAGCACGAAGAATGATCGGTGTACCTTTACGGAGTAAGGTTTCTTTATTATACCAGTAGTATTGAATGTGAGGGTGCTCTCTATCTCTATGTTGCCGGGAAACACTTTGGCCGTGTCTATTCCCGATGCATCAGATGCGAATGTTCCCTTTATGGCATTGCCACTGCCAAAGAGTTTGCCAAGTGGCGAGTCCTGCTTTAGCGGTGATATGCACGACTCGTTGCCTCCGAAGAACGAGGTCACATCGATGACCACATTGCCACCATTATTTGCTGCTATCTTGAATCCCTTCAGACGCGGGTTCATGAAGTTCTTCTCATAGGAAGCCTCAATGGCATCCTTGCCTGCCACCACATCGTTGCTCTGCACGAGGTTGAAATAAACATTGCGCTCGTCCTTGCTCAACTCGATAAGCATTGGTGTGGTCACCATCTGCCCAGCCACATAGTCTTGGGTGTCACTTGTGGAGGCGATGCGGTTGGCAAGTATATACTGACGTGAGAAGGCTGAGTCGGGAATCTCGAAATATAGTTTTCCCTCTTTACCTTTATATATAAGGTTGAACAGACCTTTTGATATCTTGCTGTCCTTTACAATCTTTTTGTAGTCGCTTGCGACGGAGTCTTTCTTGAGTGCAGGCAACTCAATCTTCTTGTTTTTCTTCTTCGCACAGACCTCCTGTGACATCACGGGAGCCATAATAATGCCTGCGGCCAATAACAGTGTGGTAATTCTCATATAAGATATTTGTTAAGTCTAATGGAAAATGCTAACTTTGCATAGTTATGTCGCATAAATATTGTATATAGCAAAGCAAAGTTAAGGAAAAATCATTTTGCAACCAAATAATTAGCAGAAAGATTGCTATGTTTGATAAATATGCACATGATGGAATATTATGGAATACAAATCAGACAACAGGAATACACTATGAATAATATTACAATACGCAAGGCTACGAAAGAGGATGCAGAGTTTGTGGCAAGAGGTTTTCTCACCGCCATGTGGATATCGGGCGAGGAGATGGAGCGTCTCTTGCCCTCATGCATATCTCTCGCCTCTATGGACGACACTCTCTACAGTTGGCGTAACGCCTGCATAGCACAGTGTGAAGGCAAGGATGCCGCAGTGCTAATATCTTATGACGGTGCTTCCTATGCCACGGCATCTGCCAAGACCTTCGCCTATATACGCGACCATGGAGGCGAGGACTTCACCCAGATGACGCATGAGGCAGTGTCAGGAGAGTGGTATATAGACACGTTGGCGGTATTTCCCGAGTTCCGTCGCAAGGGCATAGCCAAACTTTTGCTTCACCATGCCATAGACCTTGCACGGCAGAATTCGCACATACAAAAAGCCACGCTCTATGTTGACCCCGACCATCCGTGGGTGGTAGACCTATATACGAGCATCGGATTCCAACCTGAAGGCGAAGCATTCATCTTCGGTCAGATGTTCAAGAAGATGGCGATTTCTACTACACGAAATTGCTGACGGCATACAATGGATAGACCCATATATCCTCGTAAGCG
>CAVKNF010000103.1:0-8889 GCA_963657415.1 bacterium
GTAATCATAACTTTCAACCTTCAACCTTCAACAGTAATCATAACTTTCAACTTTCAACCTTCAACTTTCAACTTTCAAAATAGCATGGCAATAAAATATCTCATACAGAAGGAGTTTTTGCAGATTAGGCGCAATGCCTTTCTGCCCAAACTCGTGGTGATGTTTCCGATAATGATAATGTGCGTGATGCCGTGGGTGGCAAGCATGGAGGTGAAGAATCTCGTGGTCGACGTGGTCGACAATGACCACTCCACCATGTCTTCACGACTCATTCACCAACTGGAGGCTTCGCGCTATTTCATCTTCGGTGCCCAGCGGCAGTCGTATGACGAGGCTATCGATGACATAGAGAACTCCAGCGCCGATGTCATCCTCGAGATACCGCAACACTTCGAGAGTGACCTTATGAATGGTCGCCGTCCGCAGATGCTCATAGCCACCAATGCCGTCAACGGCACCAAGGGTAGCATGGCAGGCAGTTATCTGTCGAGCATCGTGACGGGTGCCGTGACGGGTGCGTCGGAGAGCGACATGGTGAAGGTGCTCTATCTCTACAACAAGAACCTCAACTACAAACTCTTCATGATACCGTCGCTCATGGCTATAGTGATGCTGCTGATGTGCGGATTTCTGCCCACGCTGAATATCGTGGGCGAGAAGGAGAGCGGCACCATAGAGGCCATCAACGTGACGCCAGTGAAGAAGTGGGAGTTTATCTTGGCTAAGATGATACCTTACTGGATAATAGCCATGGTGGTGATGACCATATGCTTCATCCTCGCCTGGGCGGTCTATGGCATCACGTCAGAGGGTTCGCTGCTGCTGGTATATCTCATCTCCATACTCATGGCGCTCATCTTCAGTGGATTGGGACTCATCATCTCCAACTATAACGACACCATGCAGCAGGCAGTATTCGTGATGTGGTTTATCGTGGTGAACATCATCCTGCTCAGTGGACTGTTCACTCCCGTGCGCTCCATGCCCGACTGGGCCTACATGACCACGTGGATCAATCCCATGCACTATTATATAGATGCCGTCCGCACGGTGTTTGTGCGCGGAGGCACATTCATGAGCATAGCCCATCAGGTGGCAGCTCTCGCCATTCTCGCCCTCGCCGTCAACCTGTGGGCAGTGAAGAGTTATAGTAAATATGGTGTTTGAGTAGAGTCACAACATTGAATTCGGGTTTCAGGGAAATTGCATATAGAAACATATCCCATGGAAATATTCGATTATCAAAAATAATGTTGTATCTTTGCCATTGTAAACGTAAGGAGGTGATTATGTCAATAGATTCTTATAGACTTACAAGTTTGGATGAACCAACTGATGCAATGCTCAGTCAAATTATGAGCGAAGCAGTAGCCGATGCGAAAAGGAAAGGTGAAGAAGCACACAAACGCTATTTTGACCAATTGCGGAAGGATGCTGCCGAACAGAGCAGTTTGTGGTTTAAGAAGAATCCTAAACATGCAGCCGTGCAATGACTGATATCAGACATAAGCCAGTGCTTATTGTTATAGCGGGACCAAATGGTTCGGGCAAAACTACTATAACATCTAAAATTCTGCATCATGAATGGTTAGAAGATGCAGTGTATGTCAATCCTGACATTATAGCACAAGAGAAATTTGGTGATTGGAACAACAAGGAGGCTGTCATGAAGTCCGTGAAGTATTGCGAAGAACTTCGTGAGAGATGTCTTGTCGAGAGACAAAGCCTTATCTTTGAAACAGTTCTTTCAATTCAGCAAAAGATAGATTTTATCAAGAGAGCAAAGGATGCAGGTTTCTTCGTCCGCTTGTTTTTCGTTTCAACGAGCAGTCCTGCCATTAATGCCGCTCGAATTGCCAAACGAGTGATGGAAGGAGGTCATGACGTGCCAATCCCCAAGATAATCTCACGTTACAATCGTTCTATAGTGAATTGTGGCATTGCTGCCCGTATTGTTGACCGCACATATGTTTACGATAACTCCGCAGAAAATGAGGAGACACAACTTCTTTTTAGAATGGTGGATGGTAATCTTTCCAAAGTGTATGTGGATGATATCCCAGAATGGGCAATGACCATTTGTGAAGGTCTTTAGTTTTAGCCCCCGCTCAAGCAAGAGATGGTAAAGAAGGAGGTACGGCGTCCTCGCCGTACCATCTCAGACAGGAATTTCTCAAATGAGATTTCTTGTTTTTAGATGGTACAGCGGGGGCGCTGTACCTCCTATGATTACCTTATGCTTGACTGAAGGGTGCAGCGAGGACGCAGCACCTACTATGAAATGCATTCTATAGTAGGCGAAGCGTCCTCGCTTTGCCCCTAAAGCAAACTGTGGTAAACTTTTAATCTTCTCCCGTTTCGCCCTTCTTCATCTCTGACATGATGTAATAGGCGTTGTCGAGGGCGAGAGTTTCATAGGAAGTCATGGCGGAGGTTATCTCCACAAAGCCTTTCTCCTCACGTCCGCGCTTCACCTCTATGGGATGGAATGTCCACTTGCCCGAAGAGTGGCGGGCGGAGAAGATGTAGGACTTGCCGTTGTCATCGACCACGCCCTCGGTAGACATGGCTTGCAACTGCTGACTGTCGGCTGCCACATGACCGCAGAGATACATGCCCGGCACGAGTCCATCGTGACTGCCGTCGATGCTCACGCGCAGGTGCACAGCCTTGGTGTCGCCCTCGAAAGTCTGACCCACGGAAGCCACCTTACCCGTGAAGGTCTGACCTGTGGATGACTTCAGAGTGAGAGTCACGCTTTGTCCAGTCTTTACAAACGGCGCGTCCTTCTCAAATACCAGCAGGTCGGCATACACGTTATGCGTGTTTATGATGCGAAACATCGGGGTCTGCGAGTCCACATATTGGCCTGTCTTGACGTTTATCTCCTCCACCGAACCCTGGATAGGACTCGTTATGGCAACTGCCGTCACAGTGTGACCTGCGCGCAAAGACTGCAGGTTGACACCAAGCAACTGCAGTTGGGTGGCGGTGGTCTGCATCTCCGACTTCAGCGACAGATACTCCGCCTTTGTCTGCTGATAGTCCTTGCCCGATGCTATCTTGTCGTTGTAGAGTTTCTGCTGGCGCTCATATTCCTGTTGGATGTAAGCCATGCGGTTGTATGCCGCGAGGTAGCGGCTCTGCATGTCGAGCAAATCGGGATGAGTGACATAAGCCAGCGTCTGACCTTTGGCAACCTTCTGACCTGCCTTCACCACTATGCTCTTCACGTTAGCCCCTATGAATGACGACACTAAAGCCTCGCTCTGAGGCATTATCGCCACAGTGCCGTTAGCCTCTATCTCACCCGCAAAAGAGTGCATGGGCATCTTTCCCGTGGTCACCTTCAGTTGTTTCACTTGAGCATCCGTAAGAGTCACGTCGGTGAGAGAGGTCTCCGTTTCCGACTCTTCCGCTTCCACTTTAGAATTGTTGCCACCAGCGCATGCTGCCAGAGCGCATGCCATAAACGCGTACATTATATAATTAAGTGCTTTCATAATGTTTCCTATCTTGTATATTCCAGTTTGAATTTTGATTTCATATATTCTGCAAAGCAGTCCCAGTAGTCGAGTTGCACCTGCGAGGCATCCTTCATATTCTGTATGAATCCCAAGTAGTCGGTGGCTCCCTCCTTGTAACTTGTCATGGCAGCCTGTTGCTGTTCGTTGGCAAGAGGCAGCGCCGTGGTGCGATAGTAGTCGAGCATCGACTGCCACTTGTGCATCTCGCTTTCTGCAGTGGATGTCAGTGTGTTGACCTCGCGCTGGCGCTGCAGATATTCCTCGCGTGCGGCATCCCGCTCCAGTCGGGCAGACTTCGTGCGGCTTGCCTGAGCGCCGAAGACGAGAGGCAGGCTCAGACCGATGGAGTAGGAGTAGTAGCCCGATGTGGCACCAATCTTCTGTAGTCCATACTCAGCAAAGAGTTTGGGCAGAAACTCCGCGCGCTCCGCCTTCACCTTGCTGTCGGCAAGCGTCACCTTCTCCTGAGCCAGCAGGAGCGACGGGTTGATGTCAGTCGGGAGTGAGGTCTCCATGTCTGGCAGACTCTCGTCGGTGGTAAAAGAGATGGAGTCGCCGAGCCAGCGGTTGAGATTTTGCGTGGCAATGCGCTCGTCATTCTCAGCCTGCAGGAGTTGCAGACGAATCTGACGGGTCTGGTTTTGTGCCGAGAGATATTCCAGTCGCGACGTAGCCTCCAGTTCATAGCGACGTCGTGCGACATTCTCGAAGTCCTTGTATGCCGACTCTATATCCTTCATGACGCTGACACGTTGCTTTGCCACATATAGCAAGGCATAGTCGGTGCTCACCTCCTGCAAGACCTCACGCTTGAGCACCTCCTGCTCAGCCTTTGCCACATTCTCCTGTTGGCGGAGCATGCTGCGGCGTGCGCCTATGGCGAGGATGTCGAGATTTTGACGAATGGTAATGATGTTGGTGATGTCGTCAGGATTTCCCTTGCCCTTCTCTTCGCCTCCGGTAGAGAGTTCGGTGTCACCTATGTCATATGCCGTACCCTTCATAACCTGAGCACTCTCCACTCGCAGTTCACCAGCGCGAAGCATAGGACATGACTGCAGAGCCATAGAGCGTGCTTGCGTCAGACTTATCGGTGTCTGCGCCTTTGCCGAGAAGGGTGCAAGAAGAAGTAGAAGTACTAATAAGGCATAGATATTCTTGCGGTGAAACCGTAATTTTTCCTCCACGGCATAGAGTATGGGGACGATGAGGAGTGTGAGCAGCGTGGCGGAGAATAGACCTCCGATGACTACCGTAGCCAATGGACGCTGCACCTCAGCACCCGCACTCGACGACACAGCCATAGGCATGAATCCAAGCATTGCCGCCATGGCAGTGAGCAAGATAGGGCGCAGACGTTCGCGCGTGCCCTCCTTGATTCTGTCCATGACATTGTCCATGCCCTCCTTCTTGAGAGCGTTGAAACGGTTGATTAGTACTAAGCCGTTGAGTACAGCCACGCCGAAGAGAACTATGAACCCCACTCCAGCAGAGATGCTAAATGGCATGCCCCTTGCAGCAAGGGCGAAGATGCCGCCGATGGTGGCGAGCGGTACTGCCATATATATCATCAGAGACTGTTTTAGAGAACCCAAGGCGAAATATAGCAACAAGAAGATGAGCGCCATGGCGATGGGCATCACTATCATCAGTCGCGCCTTGGCATCCTGTAGGTTTTCAAATTCTCCTCCATAGGTGATGCGATAGCCAGGAGGCAACTTGAGGTCTTTATTGAGAGCCTTCTCTATGTCAGCCACGAGCGACTGCACATCCCTGCCACGCACATTGATGCCCACATAGATGCGGCGTGAAGCCTGGTCGCGGCTTATCTGCATAGGTCCGGGCTGATAACTGATGTTGGCCACCTCCTTGAGAGGTATCATCTGTCCGCCTGGCAGGTCCACGACAAGATTCTCGAGGTCATTGATACTCTTGCGCTCTGAAGCGTCAAGGCGTATCACCATGTCGAAGCGTTTCTCACCCTCGAAGACCACACCAGCCTTTTGTCCAGCAAAGGCGGCACTGATATATTGGTTGAGTTTCTCTATGTCGAGTCCATAGCGTCCCACCATCTCGCGGTCATAGGTGACGGTAATCTGAGGCAGTCCGGCAGTGCGCTCAAGAGAAACATCCTCAGCACCCGGTATGTGGCTGACTATGGCAGATATCTTTTCGCCGAGAATGTTGAGAGTGTCGAGGTCCTCGCCATAGAGTTTCACCGCCACATCCTCGCGGATGCCTGTGAGGAGTTCGTTGAATCGCAGCGCCACAGGTTGTGAGAACGAGTAGTTGAGTCCCGGCAGAGTCTCAAGTTTCTCCTTCATCTTCTCTATGAGTTCGTCCTTGCTCTTTGCCGATGTCCACTTGCTCATGTCCTTCTCGAGGATGATGAAGGAGTCGGTGTAGTCGAATCCCATAGGATCGGTCGGTATGTCCGCCACTCCGATGCGGGCGCAGACAGTCTTTATCTCGGGGAATTCCTTTAGGAGAAGACGTTCCACTTCCTCCTCGCGCTTTATAGTCTCGCTCAGTGAACTGCCGGGGCGCAGGAATGTCTGCATGGCGATGTCGCCCTCATCAAGTTCGGGGATAAACTCTCCTCCCATGCGAGAGAATGTAAATCCCGTCAGCAAGAGCAGACACACGGCACCCGCCAGCACACCTTTCTTATGACGCAGAGAGAAAGAGAGCATCGGGGTGTATACCTTATATATATATGACATCAGTCTTGCACTGCCTTTATCCAGGCTGCGCTCCATGCGAGAGATGATGCTATCGGGATTTTTCGACGGTTTCATCAGTATAGCCGATACTGCCGGCACATAAGTGAGGCAGAGGATGATGGCACCGACGAGGGCGAAAGAGAACGTGTAGGCCATAGGTTGGAACATCTTGCCGCTCACGCCTGTGAGAAACAGGATTGGAGTAAAGACAATGAGGATGATGAGTTGGCCGAAGAATGCCGAGTGCATCATAGTGGATGCAGACTCATAACTTATGCGGTTCATGTCGTCACGACTGAAGGCAGACTTTCCTATGTGTCGGTCAATCGTTCCCGCTATACCCTCCACGATGATGACGGCACCGTCGACGATGATGCCGAAGTCGATGGCACCAAGACTCATGAGGTTTGCCCACACACCGAAGATGCGCATCATGATGAAGGCGAAGAGTAATGCCAACGGAATGACCGAGGCAGTGATGATGCCACCACGCAGGCTGCCCATGATGAGCACCAGCACGAAGACCACGATGAGCGCTCCCTCGATGAGATTGCGTGCTATGGTGCCCGTGGTGCGCTCTATGAGGTTGGTGCGGTCGAGGAATGGTTTTATTGTGATGCCTTCAGGCAGGGATTTCTGCACCTCGCTGAGTCGCTCTTTGGTGAGTTTTACCACCTTTGCCGAGTTTGCACCTTTCAGCATGAGTATCATGCCGCCCACAGCCTCGTGACCATCTTGTGTGAAGGCTCCATAGCGCACCTGGTTGCCAAACCTCACGTCTTTGGCGATGTCGCGTATGAGTACAGGCACACCGTTCTGGTTCTTCACCGTGATATTCTTTATGTCCTCGATGCTCTTTACAAGTCCCTCGCCGCGTATGAAACTCGCCATATGGTCCTTTTCTATATAGGCGCCGCCAGTGTTTTGATTGTTGCGACTCAAAGCCTCGTAGACCTCACTGAGAGTAACCTTGCAAGCATTGAGTTGTTCCGATGAAACCGCGATTTCATACTGCTTTATGCTACCTCCGAAGGAGTTTACCTCCACCACGCCGGGAATCATAGTCATCTGGCGTTTCACTATCCAGTCCTGTATGGAGCGCAGTTCCTGTGGAGAGTATTTGGCAGTGTCGTCGGGCACGAGAGTGTACTGATATATCTCGCCCAAGCCTGTGGTGATAGGACCCATCTCGGGAGAACCGAATCCCGTGGGAATCTCCTCCTTCACCTCCTCGAGTTTCTCCTGTACCAGTTGTCGCGGGCGGTATGTGCCCATGATGTCCTTAAACACCACCGTGACCACGGAGAGGCCGAAGCGTGATATGGATCGCACGTCCTCCACGCCAGGCAGATTTGACATCGCCTGTTCTACGGGGTAGGTGACATATTGCTCGATGTCGGCAGTAGATAGGTTGCCGGCGGTGGTTATCACCTGCACCTGATTGTTGGTTATGTCGGGGGTGGAGTCCACATTGATAGTGGAGAGCGACCACAGTCCGCCGACCATTATCAATACGACCAGAAGAGCCACGAAGAGCTTGTGGTGTATTGATAGATTGATAATCTTGTTTATCATTTGTGTGTTGCTGTCTTTTAGTTATACGATAATCATAGCAATTATAGGAGGTACGGCGCCCTCGCCGTACCAGTTGCAATGACCCTATCAAACGGGTAATAACGGGTAATAAAATGTATAACTAAAGCGAGGGAGGACCGCGCAAAGGGCGCGTGTCATAGAAACCATCGGGTAGGGGAATATACTCTCTAACCGTTGGGTGGAAATCCTTATATATATAATAAGGTGAAGAATACTCAGCAAAGAGACATGAGGCAGGGAGGCATGGCGAGAGCGAATGGCGGAGCGTGGAAATCTGTTTGCCGTTGGTCTGGCAATGGTGCATCTGCTTCACTATGCATCCCTCGTCGTCATTGTCGTGGTGGTCAGTATGGCTGTCATTGACATTGCCGTCGATGGCGCATTGCTCCATGGCTACACATATCTCACTGAGGTGATGGTGGTGAATCACCATTACCGAGAGCAGCATCATCAGAGTGGCTGCCCACAAGGAAGAGAGTGATATGTAGTGACGGATTCTCATTGACAGTTGCAAAGTTATATAATTTCCCTTGCAACCTGGTTGCAAAGATTTGGCATTTTTCTTGACAATATACATATAATGTAATACCTTTGCACTGGACATTGGGAAAATCCCGTGTCGTGGCAGGGCATGGCTCTGCCTTATGTTTAATCAATAATACACAATAGAATGAAAAAGTTTTTTGCCGCAATGATGCTCAGCGTGATGACAATCACAGCGTCAGCACAAGTGACCAGCATCGACGTGAAGGGTAATCTCCGTCATGACTTCGGAGTAGGCGTAGGTATCTCTGCAGACCTTACTCACAACTTTGAACTCTCTCCAAGTTTCAACTATTATTTTGGTGACAACAAGTTCTTCCACATTGATGCTGATTTCCACTACAACATCAGAAATGCATGGGCAACACAGTTTACCATCTATCCTATCGTAGGTGCTACTTACTATCATGCAGACGGTGGTGAAGGTGGTGAGGATTTCAACAAGTTTGGCGTAGACCTCGGTGTTGGCCTCAAGTATGACTTCTCAAAGAGGATTGCCG
>CAVKNF010000104.1:0-8880 GCA_963657415.1 bacterium
ATACCCTGGGCTAGGCGCTTCTGCCCTTTCAGGGCGTGCAGGGGAAATGTACCAACTTATTATTTTACGATTACTTAATATATGTATGTGCATTCTATCCCCCTCCCTCGGGAGGGGGCAGGGGGAGGCTATTTTCTTGGGTTAGCAGGCAACCCTGCCTCGATGACATCCTGTGGCAACTGGATGGCAAGGCGTGGGTCGCGTGCCTCCATGGTGTCGGTGATGTCGGTCACCTTGTAGTTGCTCTTCACATTGCGACGGTAGATGGTGATGCCATAGCGCTTCACATCCTGCATACGCAAACCTTCGTGGATGGTAAGGATGCGGCGCAGATGGAGTATGCACTGCAGGAGAGGTTCCTGAGTGGTGCTCTCAATATTAAATGTCGTGTGCAGCGCCTTGCGCGGTGTGCCCTTCTTAGGAGCGGAATAAGCCGTAGTGGCATCGCTATAGAAGTTCTTCACCTCATCGAGTGTGAGTTGCACGCCAGTGGAAGAGAATACTGACAGTTCTGTATTGAGGTCTTCCAATGCTGCCTCATACTGACCTAGCATTGCCTTTGCCTCTGCACGCACGAGGAGAGTCTCGTCGGCAGTAAACTCGGCATACACTGCATGTGGAGTACCGATGCCTGCCTGGATGTCGCTATACTCAAAGTCGTAAGGTATCTTGCGCACGATATACTTTGAGAGTGAAGGGTTGTTGAATACGGTGTAGTTTAATGCATCCTCGCTGCTGCCCCAAGGACCTTCAGACTGCACTGTCTCAAGTGATGAGATAAGTGCGCTGTGGGCATACATGTCGCCATAACTGTAAGGACCGTTGATGGCTCCCCACTCTGAGGTCACCACCTGAAGCAGGAGATTTGCCTTCACTGATGAGTTGATGTATGCGTTTGGTGCCACGTCGCCATTTACGGTGAGTTCTGCCCATGAAGTCCAGTCTCTGAGCATTGACTTAGGACTGCTGCCGAGCACCATGTCGGCATACTGCACAGCCTTGTCATACTTATGATAATAGAGGTAGAAGCGTGCGGCGAAAGCTGCTGCCGAGGAAGTGCTGAAGTGATACTTTGGTTTCTCAAAGTTATTTTCGCCGATGGTCTTCATACCCTCCACGATGTCACTCTCTATCTTGGCATACAGTTCGGCCAGTGTGCCGCGCTCATAGGTCTCGTGCACATTGGTGGATGATTTCTCGGGATAAGGCAGACCGAGGTCGCTGTCGGCAGTCTGCTCATCGTAAGCCTGGCAGAAGACATTAGCCAACTGAAACATGGCATATGCACGGCAGAGCAATGCCTCACCCTTCTGACCGGAATATTCACTTTGCTCAGACTCGCTCAGAGAGTTGATATACTCCAAGGCAAGGTTGGTGGTGGTCACTGCCGAATAATAGTTAGACCACAGCACGGTTGGGGTCTCCTGATCACCACTCTCGGAGATGTCAGACCACTCATAGGCTTGCTGCTGAAATCGGTTGGCTGCTTCCCAACCTGTATTTTCGTTGCAGTCAGTATTGTCGGAATACATCTCCAGCAGAAAACCGGGATGTGCATCTGGGTAAGCATTGACGAGCAGTTTGCTCACGTCGTCGGGGCTCTGCAGGTCGAGACGGCTGTCGGGCTGCTTGTCCAAATAGTCGTCACACGATGTCATGCCCAATGTCATGCCCAAGGCAACGATGGCTGTATATATATAATAATGTATCTTCATTGCTTATATGAAATGATTGGGATGTGTGTGTTAAAGTCCGAGTTTGAGTGTCAGAGTAAACTGCTTTGGCATTGGCGATGCCACACCGCCGGCATTCATAAACTCAGGGTCCTGACCGTTCAACTTCTTGTCTGCATAGATGAGGAAGAGGTTGGTGGCCTGCAACTTCAGCGAGAGGTTGTTGACAACGGAGCCCTCAAACCACTTGTGTGGGAAGTCGTAAGCCAGAGATATTTCCTTCATGCGAATGAAGTCACCCTTGGCGGTACGCACGCTAGTGTAGTTGTAGGCATTATATGCCGTAGCAAATGTCGTACTGCCCTGGTTGTATTCATACTTGCTGAGGATAACAGGCACATTGGTCACTGCCTCGTCGCCCGGCTGCATCCAGCGATTCTTGAAGTCGTGGGTCATGGAGGTGAGGTCGTTATACTTTGCGCTGAACACAGGGTCGAGTCTCACCACATTGCCAAAGGCATAGGTCATGAAGATGTTGAGGTGGAATCCTTTGTAGGAGAACACGTTGCCCAACGAACCGTTGTATACAGGGTCGGTAGAACCTTCATATATAAGGTAGTCGGTGCTGTTGCGCTCCTGGAAGTTGATGTCGCCCACAGTCTCCTGACCTTTCTCGTTGATACACACAGGATAGCCCTTCTCATTGAGACCCACGAATGGGATGGAGAAGAGGGCACGTGCAGGATAGCCCTGCTTAGCAAAACCATTGCCCTGCACGAGGTCAATGACACGACCCTGATTGTAGAGTTCGGTGATCTCGGTGCGGTTGTGCGAGTAGATGAAACTGGTCTGCCAGGAGAAATCCTTGGTCTTGATGTTGGTAGAAGAAATGCTGAGTTCCTCACCCCATGACTTCATGCTGCCGACATTGGCATAGGTGATGCCACGCAACTGAGTGACGGTCGGTGCTATCTCGTCGTAGTTGTTACGGCGGTATACATCAAGGGTCACATTGATGCGGTCATTGAAGAGTCCTGCATCCAAGCCGAAGTTAAACTCGTGCTTCTTCTCATATGTCAGATCTTCATTACCGAGTGCCGACACCACAAGTCCCAACTCCTTGTCGCTGGTAGAAGGACGGTAAGGGGTGCTCATGGTCAACTTGGTCAATGCGTTGCAATAAGAGGCATCGGGAGGTGTACCTGTCAAACTGTAGGACAGACGGAAGGTGAGGTGTGACAGAGGGTTGAGTTTCTCAAACCAACTTTCCTCATGTGCATTCCATGCGCCCGACACATTCCATGTAGGCATCCAGCGCGCCTTCTTGGTGCGTCCCATCTGGTTGGAGCCTTCATAACGCACTGTACCGTTGATGACATACTTGCCATTATAAGAATATGTGCCGTTGGCATAGAAGGCTGCCGTGCGCGAACTGGTGTTGCGCAGGCTATAGTAGTTGGAGTTTTCCTGGTCGAGTTTCTTGAAATACTGATACTCGAAGTATGCGGTCTCACCACGATAGTTCATGCCCCATCCATTAAACCATGAACGGTTGCGGCTGATGTCTGTCGACTCCATACCACCGAAGAGGTTTACTATGTGCTTGCGTGCGAAGGTGTGGTTGTAGTTGGCGGTAGCACGGAAGTCATAGTCAGTCATGCGGTTTTCGGTGCGCTGATAGATACCACCCTGCTTGAGCACGGAGATAGGTAGTGCATAGAGGTCGTCCTTGTCGGTGAAGAGCAGTTTGTTGGCATCACGGATGATGGAGTTGTCCATGGCACGGTAAGCCTGCGCCTGATTGGAGTCCTCCAGGATGTTGTGCTCCTGTGACGATGCGTTGTATTTCACTGCACCGAGCACACCGAGTTCGAGGTCGCGGAAAGGTTTCCACTTCAATTCCATCTGAAACTTCACGTCGGTGACGTTCAGGTCGATATAGTTGCTCTCCAACTCGTGCAGTATATTGAATGCCGCATAGTTGGCATGATAATATGCCGTAGGGTCGAGAGTGCGCGATGTATTCAACGCATAGGAATAGGGGTTGATGTCGAAGTCGCGCTTCACCTGTCCTGACACCACGTCGACATCCTGGCTCAGTGTGCCCGGTGCCTTCTGCTTGCGGTAAGAACCGCTACCGATGATGTTGATGGAAAGGTTGTCGAGGATGTGGTGCGTCACGTTCATGTTTGCAGTGTAGCGGTTCACCTCGCTGTCCTTATACCATCCCGGGTCTACCATCGCAGAGAGCGATGCGTAGTAGTTGCTCTTTGACGTACCGCCGCTAAGGCTTACGGAGTGATTCTGCATGATAGCAGAAGAGAAGAGTTGCTTAAACCAGTCGGTGTTTCTATACTCTGCCTGCTGCAGGTATGCGTTCTGCGCCTCCTGGGTGTTGGCAAGACCAAAACTGCCCGTCGTGGTGTTATAAGAATTGATGAGTTCGTACATCTTTCCGTATACTCCATAGTCGGAACCATTGAGAATATCGGAGAGATTGAGCCAGCCCTTGTCCTTCAACTCCTTGTAGATACCCATCTGGTCCTGCGAGTTGAGGATGTCGAAATTGCTATATGAGGGGATAAGACGAGTGGTAAACTCACCCGTATAGTTCACATGAGCCTGTCCTGCCTTACCTTTCTTGGTGGTCACGACAATCACACCCGCCATAGCGCGCGCACCATAGATAGAGGTGGCACTACCGTCTTTCAAAATCTGGAAACTCTCGATATCGTCGGAGTTGAGTCCTGCAATGGCAGAACTGATGAGGGTCTCTGCATCACCCGATGCCAAGTCATCGGCACTCACGTCAGACACGTCTTCCATGATCACGCCGTCAACAACCCAAAGAGGTTTGCTGCTACCATAGATAGAGGTAGCACCACGCACGCGAATCTTTGGAGCAGAACCAAACGTTCCGCTGACGTTTTGCACTGACACACCGGCGGCACGTCCTTCGAGCGAACGGCTGATGTCTGCCACACCGTTGAGTTTTGCCTCGTCGGCATTCACACGGTCGGTGGCACCAGTGAAGAGTCTTCGGTCGGTCTTCTGCAGACCTGTCACCACCACTTCCTGCAGTTCGGCAGCATCAGCCTTCATCACCACCTTCATGTTTGGTGCGGCTGGAAGTGTCTGAGACTGCATTCCTACATAGTTAAATACTAGTTTAGTTCCCTTAGGGACGTTGAGTTTGAAGTGTCCGTCCACGTCTGTTACCGTTCCCACGGAAGCCTTGCCTGCGATAGTCACAGAGGCACCGATGACAGGTTCATTGTCATCTTGAGACACTACGGTACCGGACACGTCCATTTGGGCAAACGCCACTCCAATGCTCATCAATAGACAAGCAAGGAAGAGCGTGAGTCTTTTTTCCATAATTGTTCTCGTCTTATAATATTAGGATTGTGTTATCGGGCGCAAAATTACAACAAATTCACAAGATATTACGCTTTTTTGTTTAATAATGCACAAAAACATGCAAGATTTATAACATAAGACAATTATATCGCGCATAATTGTTAATGTAAAGCAATTTATAGTAGGTCCTGCGTCCTCGCTGCACCCTTAGGAGGTACAGCGCCCTCGCCGTACCACGAGTGCAAGATTTATCAATTGACATTTCTCGCTTGAGTGGTGCAGCGGGGACGCAGCACCTCCTAGGATTACATTCTGCTTGCTTGAGTGGTGCAGCGAGGGCGCTGCACCTCCTATGATTAGCATTGGTATTCATAGGAGGCGAAGCGTCCCCGCTTTGCCCTAAGCTGCGGGGACGCTTTGCACAAAAGAAAAGAGGTACAGCGCCATTAAATAGCGTTGTACCTCCTATTATTATTTGTTGAGAAGGCTACTGCGAGGACGCTGTACCTCCTAAGATGGGTGCAGCGAGGACGCTGTACCTACTATAGTTACTTCAAGATGACCTTCTTGCCATTGATGATGTAAGCACCCTTCTTGCCGTTGGTAGACTTGATGAGTTTGCCATCGATGGTGTAGATCTTCACGTTCTCCATCTTGCTTGCAGAGATGCCGTTGATACCGTCAGCAACACCTACATAGTAGGTCAGAGTGAATGCTGGAATAGATTCATAACTTCCGTCAACAACATAGCCCTCTGGGAACTCGAAGGTGTAAACACCAGGCTCTGTAGCTGTGTATGAGACGTTAATCTTATTATAAACATCCCAATCCAGATCGGCGTCAATGCGCTTAACCTGCTCGCCATCCTTCTTGACAGTAATCATGCCACCACCAAGAGAAACTTCACTTGTATTGGTGAATGTGATGCCGATAGTAGAGAGTGCATCTACATGGCTGCCGTTAGCAGGATCTGCTGTGAAGAAGTCTGCTGGCTCTGGAGTGTCACCACCACCGATGGTCCATGTGATAGTTGTACCTGCTACTGGTTCGCCATCTGCATCGTTGAAGTATCCGTCAGGGATAGTCATAGTGTAGACACCTTCTGCAGTGGCAGCTTCATCAAGAGTGATGGTGTACTGGTAAACAGGAGCTGTCCAGTCGTCAGGCCAGATTGTTTCAGGATCGTCATTGAACAATACTGTGCCGTCAGGACCAGTGATAGTCACCTTACCGCTGGCTGTCATATAGTCAGATGTACCGTCACCTACAGAGATAGTGATAGTCTGGAGAGAAGTCACAGTGCTGCCTGCAGCAGGATCAGTTGTGAAGAGGTCGCCCTCTGGAGTAGCTTCGCCTACTGTGTAGTAGAGAGTCATTGCAGCATTGCATGTACCTGCGAGGTAGTCGCTGTCATACCATTCCTTGTCACCGAAGATACCCTCAGGGATGTCTACTGTGTAGTCACCCTCGGCAGTGATCTCCTGGTCGAAAGTAATCTGAACATAAGTGTCAGACTCTGGATCAAGAGTCAGCATACCAGTGTAGCTCTTGCGGTCAGCACGGTTGAAAGCTGTGATAGGAGTAGCAACGCAATAGAGAGGAGTGCGCTCTGTGCAGATAGAGATGCTTTCCAAAGACTCTACGGTAGACTCGTCTGCTGGAGAGATGCCAAAGATAGGAAGCTCTGCCTTAGGACCTTCTACAACGGTGTACTCGAACTCTACCTGATACTCATTAGGAGTAACCTCATAGCCCTCGCCAAGGCAGTAAACGCTGTCGGTCATGACTACGGTGTACTTGCCAGGAGTTGTGATGGCAGGATCGAATGTCAGAGTGAAACCGTCATTGTCGTCGCAAGACTTAATGTCGGCGCGTGCGATAGAGACGCCCTGTTCATTAACCAACTTCACATAAACCCAAGGCTCTGTGTTGCCAGAGTAAGACAACCAGCTGGTAGAAGAAGGCTTTGTCTGGTCGGTCTTGCAGGTGATGGTGCTGAGCTCTTTGACAATAGAACCCTCTACAGGAGTAGCAACGAAGTCGAGCACGCCCTTGTTCTTGTTGATGCTGAATGAGTAAGACTCTTCTGTCATGAAGTTGCCATACTTGCCAGATGTCTCCTGATACTGCTTGTTGACGATGACTGCCTCGCTGACTGTGATCTCATAAGAGTGAGTGTTTGTCAGTTCTGTAGCAGGAGTGATGACTACAGTCTTGGCGTCGTTCTCATCTACTGCGATAGTAGCCTGGATATTCTTAGTGGTAGTCTTGTCGGTGAAGAGCACCTGCACGCGACCTGCTGGCTTATTGATAGCAACCTCCTCATCGAAGGTGAGAGTGAGTTTGTCGAATGATGACACTACATCACCGTTCTTTACAGAAACAGATACTGGAGCGAGGTCAGAGATGAGCTCATCGCCAGGGTTGAACTTGATGCCGTCGCAGAGGTCGCTGTGGTCAAGACCGTCAGCGCTAACAAGGTCAACGAAAGAAAGGCGGATGTTCTTGCCTGCCTTCATAGCCTCAGAAACAGGGATAGTATACTCGATACCTGTCTTGCCACTTGCCTCAGAGGTGATGCCCTCGGTCACAATCTCCTGCTGACGTCTGTCCTCCTGATCCTGATAGGTGAACTTCACGCCAGAGAATGTGAATGCATCCTTGTTGGAGAAGTATATCTTCAGGTCGTCAGTCAGCTTCTCGCCATTTGCTGGTGTGAAGTCAGGTGTCAGATTAGAATAGTTCTTCTCTTCGAATTTAACGGTGTAAGTGTAAGAACCACTCTTGGCGTTACCTTCAGCATAAGGACTACTGCCGTCAGCCAACATCACATTGTATATCATGATGGTCATAGTTCCATACTGCGTCTTCAAGCCCATAGCCTCGTAAGTACGAATCTTATCGGTGAAATCAATGTAAAGATTCTTACCGTCTACAGAAATCTTGTCAGCATCTAGAGTCTCGGTGTATGCATCAGAAGCCTCACCGCTACCCATACGGATACCTACCTTGCATGTCTGACCTTCGCCGCTCATCACGTCATAGTCAAATTCCAGAACAGCGATACCTTTCTTGTCACCCTTCGTCCAATAAGAAGAAAATGGATCAGGCATTGTGGAAGCCACGAGGTTGTGAGGTTTGCCTGGTGCCTTGAATGTCATCACGAGTGTACCATCAGTGCCATAGATGATGCTCTCGTCAGTCTTTGCGTGGATGCCAGTGATAGTAAGAGTAACGTCGTCACCCTCTTTGTAGTAGCCTTTGTCCATCCAGTTGACGAGTGAGTCCTTGAGGTTGAATATCAAAGCACCAGTGTTGGAACCTGAACGCACCTCAATCTTACCTTCCTCCTTGTTAGCGTCAGTAGGATAGTTGCCCACCTTGAGGTAAGCATACTCATCTGCAGCGGCAGCAATGTTAAAGGTCAATTCCAACTGACCATAACGTGTGTCAGTGATATTGAAAGTCTTGTCACTCTCGAAGTTCTGATCTTTGAGTTTCAACTCAGTTACATTACCCTCAAGGTGACCGATGAATGTACCACCATTCCATGCATCAGGTATGCTGATATAGTAAGTAGTGTTAGCCTTTACAGAAGCTTCCACCCTACTGGTGTAGAAAGTGCCATTGTAGCTGTCTCTAAACCAGCTAAACTTGTCAACGGCATAGCTTATCCAAGAGCCATCAGTATCCTCGTAACCAGTAAGAGGACCATTGTCATCTGCAGCAGTGCAGATAGTTGGTTTGCCATTGGAATAGTAGATGTAAAAAATACCATCCTCGGTCGGTGTGAACTTGTAGTAGGTCGTCACTTTGGTATCAAACTTGTAGGTCGTCTCCGTCTCGA
>CAVKNF010000105.1:0-8729 GCA_963657415.1 bacterium
GCTTTCCGACAAAAGGCTTACCGTCAATCTCCACAATCTTGTCACCCGATATGAGTCCCGCCCTTTCAGCAGGCCCGTTGCTTATGACATTCTGCACGTGTATGGTGTCGTTGCGGATGACAAACTCCACACCGACACCCGAGAATGACCCTTTGAGCATATCAGTCTCTGCCTGTGCCCTCTCTGCAGAGAAATACACGGAGTGAGGGTCCAGTTCTGCAAGAATTTCGGGTATGGCATTCTCTACCAAAGAGTCAGTATTAGTCTTGTCCACATACTGATCCTCAATGATATGCAGCAGATTGGACAGTTTGTTGCTTCCGCTGCTTATGATGTTAAGCCTGTTGCCACCGAAGTGGTTGGCATAGAAAGTGCCGACCATGATGCCAAGCACCAGACACAGTGCCATGATTAATGGTGAAAAACGATTGTTGTTCATTCGTCTCCTTTATATAAAGTTTCTATGCCTGCCCTTGCAAGCAATTCTATTCCGTCGCTTATTCTGTATTTCTCTCCGTAGACCACACGCTTGATGCCTGCCTGTATGATGAGTTTTGCGCACTCTATGCATGGCGAGGCTGTGACATACAGTGTGGCATTGTCGGAGTTGTTTGACGAGCGTGCCAGTTTTGTGATGGCATTGGCCTCAGCATGGAGCACGTAAGGTTTTGTCACGTTGTTATCGTCCTCGCAGACATTTTCAAATCCTGACGGAGTACCATTGTATCCGTCACTGATTATCATCTTGTCCTTCACTACCAGACAACCCACTTTACGTCTGTTGCAGTAGCTATTTTCAGCCCATATGCGTGCCATACGCAGATAGCGCAGGTCAAGATTGGCTTGTTTTTCGGATAATTCCATTTCGTTTAAGTAAAGCGTCTATAGTCGGTTCCGATCCCTTGAATTTCACATATAGTGACATTGGGTGCTCGGTGCCGCCCTTAGATAATATGTTGTCGCGGAAGCGTTGTGCCGTCTCCTTATTGAATATTCCTTCCCTCTTGAATACAGCGAAGGCATCTGCGTCAAGCACCTCTGCCCATTTGTAACTGTAGTAGCCTGCTGCGTAGCCACCTGCCATAATGTGAGAAAACTGTGTCGTCATGCAAGTCATTGGCAACTGTGGAGTAATGGTAGCCTTTTCGCAGGCGCGCTTCTCAAATGAGATGATGTCATCCTTAAACTCGTCCTTCTTGGTGTAGTATGCCATGTCCATCAATCCAAAACTTACCTGACGCAGGCATGCTGTCGCCACCATGAAGTTTCTGCTCTTCACGATTCTGTCTATGAGTTCGTCGGGCAGAGGTTCTCCCGTCTTGTAGTGGAAGGCGAAAGTGCGCAGGAATTCCTTCTCGATGGAATAGTTTTCCATAAACTGCGATGGCAGTTCTACAAAATCCCACCATACGTTTGTGCCCGACAGAGAAGCGAAGCGCGTATTGGCAAACATGCCGTGGAGCGAATGACCGAACTCATGGAGAAATGTCTCCACCTCGCCGAGAGTGAGTAGGGCAGGTTTCTCAGGAGTTGGTTTGGTGAAGTTCATCACCACCGACACGTGCGGACGAACGTTGTTGCCCTTTCTGTCGATATATTGTCCTTGGAATTCTGTCATCCATGCGCCACCCTGCTTGCCCTTTCTTGGGAAGAAGTCTGCATAGAACACGGCCAAGTAACTGCCGTCCTTGTCGAACACCTCATATGCTTTCACGTCAGGATGATACACGGGTATATCTTTGTTCTCCTTGAAAGTAATGCCGTAAAGAGTGTTGGCAAGTCCGAAGACACCGCTGATGACCTTGTCGAGTTGGAAATATGGACGAAGCATCTCTGCGTCTATATTATAGCGCTCCATCTTCAGTTTGTGGCTATAGAAAGCGCTGTCCCATGGCTTCATTTCGAAACTGTCGCCCTCGAGTTTCTTTGCCATTGCCTGCAGTTCCTCCTGCTCTTTGATGGCAGTAGGTTTGTAAGCGTCCACGAGGTCGTCAAGGAGTTTGTATACATTTGATATGTTTGATGCCATACGGTGTTCCAATACATAGTCGGCATAAGTGTCATAGCCTAAGAGTTGTGCAATCTCTCGCCTGAGGTTCACCAGTTTGGTGCATATGCCAATGTTGTTCTCCGTATTGTCATGAGTACAAAGGGTATTGTATGCCATATACATCTTCTCCCTCAGCCCACGCTTGGTAGAGTAGGTGAGGAAAGGAGAATATGATGGAATATCAAGAGTAAACAGCCATCCCGTCATATTCTTGTCGTTGGCTGCAGTCTTTGACGCTTCCACGGCAGACTCTGGCAGTCCGTCGAGTTCAGCCTCGTCGGTGATATGCAGTTCGAAAGCCTTGCGCTCCTTTAGAAGATTTTGCGAGAACTGCAGCGTAAGCAGACTCGCCTGCTCGGTGAGTTCGCGCAGTTTCTCCTTGCCCTTCTCGTCAAGCAGAGCACCGCTGCGCACAAATCCCTTGTATGACTTGTCAAGGAGCATCGACTCCTCGGGAGTCAGTTCGCGGTGTTTCTCATATACGTGCTTTATCCTTTTGAATAGTTCCGGATTTAGTGACACGTCATTGCCGTGTTTGGTGAGGATGGGGCTCATCTTCTGCGCCAAAGCCTCCAGTTCGTCGTTAGTCTCGCATGACATCATGCACGACATCACATTCGACACTCGGTCGAGCAAGTCATAATAATGCTCTCCCTTGCTCGCGTCGTGGAATATGAGAGTATTGTCAAACGTGGGTTCGTCCTCGTTTGCCAATATCAGGGCTATCTCTTCGTCTTCGCGCTTGATGCCTTCGAGAATAGCCTCCTCAAAGTCTTCCAGTTGTATGCGATCAAAAGGTATTGTATCGTGTGGTGTTCCGTATGGTTCAAAAAACGGGTTCTTCCTTTTTGCGTTAGTGTCCATTATCTATTATAACTACATATCTTATGTCTAATGCAAAGTTACGGCTAAATTCCAATAGCCACAAATTTTACTAATTGAGATTTGTCATTTATAAATATCATTTAGTACTTTTGCGGAAGATTTAGTGAAAAGTTAGTTTAATTTCATATGAGAGAGAAAGCATTTTCAGTTATTATGTTGCTTTGTGCAACATTGGGAACCAATGCCCAGGAGAGTATGACGGTCACTACAAACAAGTTTGTGGCTACGGGTTCAACGATGGCATTTGCTCGTTCGGTTATCGTGTCTGATAACGATGTTTCTGAGGAAGGCGTATGCTGGTCTACATCAAAGAATCCGACAATCCTCGACAACCATTCCACCGATTGTTTCAATAAGAACGGCAAGATATTCAAGATTACCGACTTGACACCGTCAACCTTTTATTATGTGAGGGCCTATGCCAAGGATGCCGACGGCAATGTGACATACGGCAACTCAGTCAAGATCGCCACTCTGCCGAAGGGTAACATCGACTATACTTATGACAATGGTGGCACCGACGAGGTTAACGCTCGTATCACCAATTCGCTTGAAGAGATGAAATATCTCTATGCCAATCTTACCAGCCTTACAGATGTCACTATAAAGGTGCGTTTTGATGAGGCTACTACGACGGCATCATGCTATTATGGCGGTCCGATGAATGTGGGGCCCAATCCACGCAACCAGTTGACCGGAACTATCCTGCATGAGGTCAATCATGCCTTCGGCGTCGGTACACAGAGCAACTGGAGTAACAATGCTCTCCTTCGTGAAAACACTACACGAGGCAAGTGGCTCGGACGTAGGGCTAACGAGATGGTGCGTTTTCTCGAGAATGATGACAAGGCATATATGACTGGTGATAACCAGCACATGTGGCCTGGCACAACAAGCAGCAACAAGTGTCTCAGTTATGGCGTTAACGGTGAATGGGAGGATGTCGCTACCGATGACAACAAACTCCTCTACTATGGCAATGTGCTTCTCACCCATGCACATCATCAGGATGGTCTGCTTGCCAAGTCGTCGCTCGATTTTGCCACTCCTGCCTATGTGTTCACTCAGGATGATGACGCCAAATACTATCTGAAATGTGAGAGTGGCGAATATGCCACCACCACAGGTTTCCTCACTACTGACGACTCAGACCTCATGCAGGTGGAGCAGGTGAGCAAGCAGGAGGCTCTTGTCAACGACAAATATGCGTGGCAGATAACCTACAATCCTGTGACTTGTTTGTATATTATAAAGAATATAGGTACGGGCCGTTATTTCTCGTTTATAAAGAATAGAGTGAGAAATGCGGTATACGACGTGCCTGGTGACACAGAGGAGTTTCAGATGATGCCTTCACAGAAGGACTACACTATAGGCACGTTCTCGTGTCCTACCTATGGTTTTGTAAAGTCAAAGACAGCCTTGAAGGGTGGTAGCCCCAAGACATCTTCTGTCTTGTTCACCTCCAAGCCTTCTTCCACAGCCCAGCGCTGGCTTGTGCTTGATGAAGAGCAGTTGGAAGAGTTCTACTCTCAGGTTGCCGCTACATCCATTAGTGACATCAAGGCTGATACCGACAGAGCCGAGACTGCAGTATATAATCTCAGTGGTGTGAAGATTAATACGCAAAACCTGCCTAAGGGCGTTTATATCAGAAACGGCAAGAAAGTCGTGGTAAAGTAAGACAAAAAGTAAACGGGCTTCGAATAATATCGAAGCCCGTTTGCTTTTTATATGAAGATATCTTTATTTCACTGAGAATCTGTAAGCCACATGGCTATAGTATTTCTCGCCTGGTTTGAGGTAAGGCTGCACCCACTTTTTCTTGTTTGGAGAGTCAGGATATTTCTGAGTCTCCAGACATACCGAAGCTTGCTTTGGATATGCGATGCCCCTCTTGCCTACCTTAGTGCCGTCAAGGAAGTTGCCAGTGTAGCACTGTATGCCAGGTTCGTTGGTATATACCTGCATGAAGATGCCTGAATCAGGAGAGTAGAGCGATGCTGCCACCTTTGTGTCGTCGCCCTTGCCGTTCTTGTAGGTGTTCAGACACCAGTTGTGGTCAAATCCATTTGCATACTGTATCTGTATGCCGTTGTAGCCTGATGTGTCGGCAATACATGTGTAGAGAGCCTTAGGCTGGCGGAAATCAAACTGGTTGCCGTATACCGAGCGCTCCTCGCCTGTAGTCATGAATGTAGAGTCTACTGGCGTGTAGTTGTCGGCATTGATGTAAAGCACCATATTTGTGCCTGCCACTGACGGATCGCCACTGAGGTTGAAGTAAGAGTGGTTTGTCATGTTGATGACAGTCTCCGCATCTGTCGTGGCCTCAAACTTCATGTCAATCACATTGTCTGATGTGAGGGTGTAGGTCACAGTAGCCTCTACATTTCCTGGGAAATTGTTGTCGCCGTCAGGAGAGTGCATCACCATGACGAGAGTAGAGTCATTGCTTGCCTGCTCATTTACATCATAAACCTGATATTGCCATCCCGTAGGACCTCCATGAAGGCAATGACCGAAATTGTTGATCGGCAACTGTATCTTCTTGCCGTCCACTGTGATGACACCCTTGTTGATGCGGTTGGCATAGCGACCGATGGCTGCACCGAAGTCAGAGGCATTCTTCACGGTGTCCGTATACTGGGCAATGTTGTCATAACCCAAGACAACGTCGCGGAATGCGCCGTTCTTGTCCTGTGCCATAATCGACACTACGCGTGCGCCAAAGTTGGTCACGCAGACCTCCATGCCGTCGCTGTTCTTAAGTGTGTAGAGCTTTACAGGCTTATTGTTTATAATAGTATCAAACTTGGCAATGTCCAGACCAGACTCAGTCTGATTGCCATTGGCGCCAGAACAGCTGGCGAGTACACCTGCCGTTCCGATGCCTAATGCTATGGCGATATTCTTAAGATTCATCTTTATACCGTTTTTGTTGTTTGTAAATAGGTTTAGCACACCTTGTGACCACCGTCACCTATCACTACTGGGATGATCTTTGGCTCCTTGCCATACTTGGCATTGAACTTCTCCACTGCAGTCTTCACGAAGTTGTCATAAAGTTCATCCTTCACGAGGTTGATGGTGCATCCGCCGAAACCGCCACCCATGATACGTGAACCTGTCACGCCACACTCCTTGGCGATGTCATTGAGGAAATCGAGCTCTTCGCATGACACCTCGTAATCCTTTGACAGACCTGCGTGTGTGAGATACATCTGCTTGCCCACTTCTTCGTAGTCGCCCTTCTCCAAAGCGTCGCATACTGCGAGCACGCGGTCCTTCTCGCCGAGCACGAAAGTGGCACGCTGGATATCCTCAGCGCTGCATACTGACTTCACCTCCTCGAGGTCTTCCCATGTGCAGTCGCGCAGAGTCTTTATCTCACGCTCAGGGTGCTTCTCTGCCACTGCCTTGGCAACATTCTCGCAAGAGTTGCGACGGTCGTTGTAAGGAGAACCTACGAGTTCGTGCTTTACACAAGAGTTAACGAGTACGAGTTTGTAGCCCTGTGGGTCAAATGGATAATACTCAAACTCTGAAGAGTTGCAGTCAAGACGCATCAACTTGCCCTTCTTTCCGAAGGCTGAAGCAAACTGGTCCATGATACCGCAGTTGACGCCTACATACTTGTGCTCTGTAGCCTGACCTGCAAGTGCTATCTGCCATGTTGTTATCTTGTTCTCAGCGAAGAGGTCGTTGAGAGCCACGCCGAAGCAAACCTCAAGAGCAGCCGATGAAGACATACCTGCACCGAGTGGCACATCGCCGGCGAAGGCTACGTTGAATCCGCCTACCTTTACGCCCAACTCCTGAAACTCGCGAACCATACCGTAGATATATCTTGCCCATGTAGCGCGAGGACCTTCAGGGTCATTCACATTCCACTCCACACGATCCTTCAGGTCGATAGAGTAAGCCATGATTTTGTCGGTGCCGTTAGGACGCACCTCAGCCATGATACCGCAGGTCACTGCGCCTGGGAATACGAAACCACCATTGTAGTCCGTGTGCTCACCGATGAGGTTGATACGACCTGGTGAGAAATAAATGTTTCCTGTTTCGCCGTCGAAATGTTTGGTGAAACGGCTTCTTACGAATTCTATATCCATAATTAGAGTAATATATTAAAAGGTGTAACAATAGGGTAGAGCGCATGTCTGCACTCTACCCGTGGTTAAAAATTCCTTCTTATTTGCTGTGTGCTGGTTTGCTTCCTATGAGAGAGTAGAACAGGATGTATGCAGCACCTGCTACTGGTACGAAGAAACTTGCGAGGTAACTGCCAGTCACGTCGGCTACCAATGCTTGGAAACCTACCATGATAGCGAAACCGCATACCATCATCATAAACAGACCTGAAGCGATGGCTGTGTATTTGCCAAGACCTTCAGTAGCGAGGTTGAAGATACCGCCCCACATCACTGATGCGCAGAGACCTACGAGCAGGAAGAGCAGGATGCCTACAGGGATGTCACCCCATACCAACTCGAGAGTAACCCAGTTGACACCAGGAACTGCCACGAGAACATCCATTGGGAGGAAAATACCCACTACGAGGAGTATCAATGCCACAGCAGACACAGTAGACATCATCGCGCGTGTGGAAACCTTACCGCCGACAACACCGCCGAGGAAACGGCCGATGAGCATCAAGAGGAAGTATACGGCGCCGAGAGTACCGCAGTAGCCTGCGTCCATGCCGAGTCCAGGAATTGCTGCGTCAGTCTTTGCTGTGAGGTACTGCAGGATGTATGTCGGAGGACCTACCTCTACTGCACCGTAGATACCGATGGCAAACACGCCGAGCACGAAGTGACGATACTGGCATGCACCCTTCACGAGTTCCCACTGGCTTTCAGTGTCTGTACCCTGGTCAGGCTCGTCAATCTTGGTGAAGAGAATCACGATGAATGCGATGACGAAGATTGCGAGGGCAATCATCAGCGCTGGAGTAGCGTCTGTGATGTGAGCCTTTGCTGCATCACCGATGAGCGCACCCATGATGATGTAAACGGCAACGGCTGCCGAAGAGTTGAATACGCCACCAATCTGAATCAACTGGTTACCCTTGTTGCCACCGCCACCGAGGAGGTTGAGCATTGGGTTTACCACGGTGTTGAGGATACACATGCAGCATCCTGAGATGAGTGCTCCCACGAGGTAAACGGCGAAACCGCCCCAACCGCTGAGCCACTGGATGAGTACACCCACGATACCTACTGCAAGACCGATGAGGGCAGTCTTCTTGTAACCGAACTTCTTGATCATCATACCTGCTGGGAGACCCATCACGAGGTATGCGCCGAAGTTGCCGTAGTTACCAATCTGGGAAAGCAGGTTGCTTGCACCAAACTGGTTTTTCACGATGACTGCCATAGGTGAACAGAGGTTTGTCACAAAGGCAATCATAGCGAACAGGGCAATCATAACGATTATGGCTGCCCATGCCTTTTTCTGTTGTGTCATAATTTATTAGTTTATAGTTTTTTATTTGATTGTCAGGCCATAACTGCAATGAGGTCTTTAGAACTCATTTTAGGATTCTAAAGACCTTCTATGCTTTTCTTTTCTTACTTGTCTATGCCGAACTTGTAGATTGTCTTCTGCTTGTACTTCCCGTCAGGACAGAGCTGCACGCTTGGGAAGTATGGGTGGTTAGGTGAGTCTGGGAAGTGCTGGCACTCGAAGCATATTGCCGAGCGACGGCCGAATGTAGCGCCGTGCTGGCCTTTGTAGCCGTCAGCCCAGTTGTCGGTGTAGAGTTGCACTCCCGGTTCTGTGGTGT
>CAVKNF010000106.1:0-4785 GCA_963657415.1 bacterium
GCGCAGAGAGTCCATGTCGGCATCCTTGTCGCCATAGCACAGCACCACGCCCATGCGTCTGCCACGGTGAGCCTCGGGCTTGCCGAATATTCTCACCCTCGTGCAGTCCTCGGCGAGAGCCTCGCCAAGATTATAGTCGGGAGTTTTGTCATAGTCCTTGTCGGCAAGGATGACAGCCGAGCATCCTGCATGCTCCAGACGTATGTCGTGGATAGGCAGTCCTACGACAGCCCTCAGATGCAGTTCAAATTCCGACAGATTGGTAGTGTGACCCAAGGTCACCATACCCGTGTCATGCGGACGCGGACTCAGTTCGGAGAAGATGACCTCTCCCTCCTTGGTGAGGAAGAACTCCACTCCCCACAGTCCATATCCGCTCAGTGCGCGTGTCACCTTCTCTGCCATGTCCTCAGCCTGGCGCAGCGTCTCCTCCTTGAGGGCAAAGGGTTGCCAACTCTCGCGGTAGTCGCCGCCTTTCTGCACATGACCGATAGGAGGGCAGAAGAGAGTCGGACCATTCTTTTGCGTCACGGTGAGCAGTGTAAACTCCGAGTCGAAATGTATGAACTCCTCGATGATGATCTCCTTCACGTCGCCACGCGCTCCCTCCATGGCAGCGTCAAAGGCTGCTTTGAGTCCGTCGGCACTCTTCACTGTGCTCTGACCGTGACCCGATGAAGACATCAGCGGTTTGATGACGCAAGGGAAACCTATCTCCTTGGAAGCCTCTTCCAACTGTTCGTATGTCGTGGCGTAGAAATATTTCGCCGTGCGCAATCCCAACTCCTTGGCGGCAAGGTCGCGTATGGCCTTGCGGTTCATGGTGAAGTTTACGGCGCGCGCTGACGGCACCACCTGTATGCCCTGCTTCTCGAAGTCGAAGAGGCACTCAGTCCTGATGGCTTCTATCTCCGGCACGATGATGTCGGGCTTATGTTTTGCCACAACAGCCTTGAGAGCCTCGCCGTCGAGCATGGAGAACACCGGCCTTGAGAGTCTCACCGTCGAGCATGGAGAACACCTCGCACTCGTCGGCTACCTGCATGGCAGGTGCGTCATCATATTTGTCGCAAGCCACCACGTGTATGCCCTTGCGCTTGGCTGCTATTGTAAACTCCTTGCCGAGTTCGCCCGAACCCAGAAGCATAATCTTCAGTCCGCTTCTGATGCCCTGCCATAGGGGAGAAGCCGGTGTAATGCCGTTGTTGCTCATCTTTATTAATAAATTATCAGCGTTTGCTGTACATCGAGTCGTAATATTTCTGATAGTCGCCCGAGGTGACATTGTCCATCCACTCCTCGTTGTCGAGATACCACTTCACGGTCTTCTCGATGCCCTCCTCAAACTGCAGACTTGGTTCCCATCCGAGTTCTGCCTGGAGTTTGCGTGAGTCGATGGCATAGCGTGCGTCGTGGCCGAGGCGGTCGGTGACATAGGTGATGAGGTCAAGGTCTTCACCCTCCTTGCGTCCGAGCAGACGGTCCACAGTCTTTATCACCACCTTGATGATGTCGATGTTCTTCCACTCATTAAATCCGCCGATATTGTATGTCTCTGCTATCTTGCCGTTGTGGAAGATTACGTCGATGGCTCTGGCGTGGTCTACCACATAGAGCCAGTCGCGCACATTCTCACCCTTGCCATAGACAGGCAGCGGTTTGCGGTGGCGTATGTTGTTGATGAAAAGAGGTATGAGTTTCTCCGGGAACTGATAAGGACCGTAGTTGTTGCTGCAGTTGGTCACGATGGTAGGCATGCCGTAAGTGTCGTGGAATGCGCGCACAAAGTGGTCGCTGCTTGCCTTGCTGGCAGAGTAGGGCGAATGAGGATTATACTTTGTAGTCTCCACAAAGAAGTCCTCGCCATAAGCCTCATGGTTGTTGCCGCTCGATGCCTTGGTGGTGAAAGGAGGTTCGATGCCCTCGGGATGAGTCATGGTCAGAGCGCCATACACCTCATCGGTGGAGATGTGATAGAAGCGCTTGCCCTCATACTTCTCCGGCAGACTCTCCCAATAGAGTTTTGCAGCCTGAAGCAAGGTGAGTGTGCCCATCACATTGGTGCGGGCAAAGGTAAACGGATCCTTTATCGAACGGTCTACATGGCTTTCGGCTGCCAGGTGGATGATGCCGTCCACATGTTCGTCCTGCATCAACTTATAGAAGGCATCAAAGTCGCAGATGTCCATCTTCACAAACTTGTAGTTGGGTTTGTCCTCGATGTCCTTCAGATTGGCAAGGTTGCCGGCATAGGTCAACTTGTCAAGGTTGATGATCTTGTATTCGGGATACTTGTTGACGAAGAGTCTTACTACATGGCTTCCTATGAAGCCCGCTCCTCCAGTGATGACGATTGTCTTCATGATTAAAGTTTGTTTAGATGTTCTTTTTTTATAGAACGAATATCATATTCTTTTATTGTGTCATGTGACTACAATCTCGACTTGTTGTCGTCTTCCTCCTCCTTCTTTATGATTCTCTCATAGATGGCACCTCCTGCCTGTGGAGCCATACTTCGCGGAGCGGCACCCGTGCGTGGAGTGTAGTAACTATAGTTGCGCTCCTTGTTGTCGGGTTCTTCCTGATGGTTGCGGAAACGCTTCATGTAGACTATCATAAACCATGCCGCGATGAACGAAGCCAAAAGGTCGCTCGATGGCAGAGCCGCCCACACGCCGTCTACCTTGAAGAACAGCGGCAAGACTACTACCAGCGGGATGAGGAACAATAACTGACGTGACAGACTGAGGAAGATGCTTATCTTCGCCCTGCCGATACTCTGGAAGAAGTTGGTGATGACCATCTGATAGCCCACGATAGGCAGGAAGAGAGCATTGATGCGCAGGCCGCGTATGGCGATCTGTATGAGTTCCTCGTCGTTGGTGAAGAGGCGCACGCACATCTCAGGTGCAAACTGGCACACCAACCATCCCAGTGTGGTGGTGATGGTGGCGAAGATCACGGTGAGGTTGACCACTCGCATCATGCGGGCATACTTACGTGCACCGTAGTTGTAGCCGGCAATAGGTTGCATGCCCTGGTTGAGACCCATGGTGATCATGATGAAGATAAACACGATGGAGTTGCCGATGCCGTAGGCGCCCACCGAGTAGTCACCGCCATAGTGCACGAGAGAGTTGTTGATGAAGATGACCACCAGACACGAGCAGGCATTCATCGAGAATGGCGATATGCCGATGCCGATGATGTTTTTCACCAGTTCCCATTTCGGTTTCAGGTATTCCTTCTGCAGATGCAGTATCTGCGACTTGTCGCTGAAGATATAGAATTGCCACAGCATAGCCACAAACTGAGCCAGCACGGTGGCATAGGCGGCACCGCGGATGCCGAGATGCATTTTGTAGATGAAGATAGGGTCAAGGATGGCATTGAGTATCACGGTGAATATCGTGGCAGCCATGGCATGACGCGGTTTTGATGCAGAGCGCAGCACGGCGTTCATGCCGAAATAGAGATGCGTCACCACATTACCCACAAGGATAAACTCCATATAGTCGCGGGCATAGGGCAGAGTGTCGTCAGATGCTCCGAAGAGGCGGAGTATGGGGTCGAGGAATATCAGGCAGATGGCGGCAAAGATGACACCCACCAGCACATTGAGCGTGATGGTGTTGCCGAAGATATTCTGCGCTGTCTTGTAGTCCTTCTGTCCGAGTTTCACGCTTATAAGTGTGGACGCACCCACACCGATGGCGGCACCGAAGGCACCCGAGAGGTTCATGAAGGGGAATGTCACAGCCAGACCGCTGATGGCCATTGCTCCCACGCCCTGACCGATGAAGATGCGGTCTACGAGGTTATAGAGCGATGAAGCCAACATCGCGATGATGGCAGGCACGGCGTAATGTATCAATAACTGCCCTGCTGGCTTTGTTCCCAATTCCAGTGTTTTTTGGTTACTCATATATATAATGTGAATTTATACTTGCAAAGGTACTCATATTTGACCGCGTCTGCAACCATACGGTGGGGAATATCTCTTATGAGTGGTAAAAAATTGAGATATGTTGGCGGATTGTTGGGTTTATGTGCTACTTTTGCATGCATGATTAACCAACTTACCCTTTTCGAACTCAACTCTCTCGTGCGTGCTGCCATCGCGGATGCCTTCCCCAGCCAGTGTTGGGTGGAGGCAGAACTCATGGAATGTCGCGAGTCTAAGGGGCATTGCTATATGGAACTGGTGCAGAAGGACCCCTTCTCGGCTGTGCCTGTGGCGAAGGCTTCGGCAAAGTGCTGGCGCAACAAGTGGGAGAGGGTGAGGATGAAGTTCTTTGACGCTACGGGCGGCTATCTCCGTCCTGGCATGAAACTCCTTCTCAGGGTAAGCGTGGAGTTTCATCCTGCTTACGGCTATGCTCTCATAGTGGATGATGTCGATGCTTCCTACACGCTCGGTGACATGGCGCGCAAGCGTCAGGAGATAATACGCCAGTTGCAGGAGGAGGGAGTCTTCGAACTGCAAAAGGAACTCTCGCTACCTCTCTTCTGCCAGCGCATAGCGGTGATATCGAGTGCCACGGCAGCGGGTTATGGTGACTTTTGTAATCAGTTGGCTAACAATGAATACGGACTGCGATTCTATCCCCATCTCTTTCCTGCCGTCATGCAGGGCGAGACAGTGGAAGAGAGCATCGTGGAGCAACTCGATGCCATCAACGCGCGCCTCGACGAGTTTGACTGCGTGGTGATAATACGCGGCGGAGGAGCCACGACAGATATGTCGGGCTTTGACTCGTTGCTGTTGGCGGAGAATGTGGCAAA
>CAVKNF010000106.1:5104-8727 GCA_963657415.1 bacterium
GTCAACGAGCGCCACCGCATAGCGATGATAGGACAGAGGGTGCAGGCTCTCGACCCGATGCTCTTGCTCAAACGAGGATTCTCTATGACGATGCTCGACGGCAAACTCGTGCGTGACGCCACGATGCTACAGTCGGGACAAGAGATAGAGACAATATTGGAAAAGGGTAGGGTGAAGTCAGTAGTGAAGTGACCCGAAGAATGAATCAAATGGATATGGCAAAGAAGAATACAGGTATGGCAAAGAAAGAGATAAACTATGAGGAGGCAATGGCGCAGTTGGAAAACATTGCCGCACGGATGGAGGCAGGCGAGTTTGAGGTGGATGAACTTGTCGCCCAACTCAAAAAGGCGAAGGACTTGATAAAACTATGCAATGACAAACTGCAAGCCACCGATGAGGAGATAAAGAAGATACTCGACAAGTGAGATGGTAGGAGGTACGGCGCCCTCGCCGTACCATGACGCTTGCGGAAATATCAATTAAAGAATTCTTGCTTGCGAGGGTACGGCGAGGGCGCCGTACCTCCTAAAAAACTTTACTTATTAATATCTCCAATAGGCGTTTTAGAGGTGCTTTGATAAGCCGCAACCACTTGCTTGGATAAATTGATGTGTTTTCTTAATTTGCCTAAATGTTTGATATATAGCAAGTTGTAATATTTGTGGTCGTAATCTCTCCTCGACGTGTAATATTGTTGCTTAATGTAAAAGTCCGATAATCAGCGCTTTGTAATTTTGCTATTTTCGTCCCTAATTCTTGTCTTATCCCGAAATTAGCCCGATTTTTACAGTCGTCGAAGCAAGGTGAATTTGCCAACGCACCTACGTGCGATGGCTGATGCACCTACGTGCGTTGGAAGATGCACCTACGTGCATTTGACAATGAAGTATAGTCTTGTAGCGCATGAAATTACCTTGCTGATACTAAAATCCGCAGTCTGGCTTATTTCGTAAAATTAATATAATAACAAGTAATATAATCCTTTAGGAGGTACAGCGCCCTCGCTGTACCACTCAAAAATCCCTCTCTAAATGCAGAAAATGGCACAGCGAGGGCGCTGTGCCTCCTATAAATACCTTTTCTGTCTCCATAATTTCCTCCTGTCGTAATCTCCCTGAACGCGCGAATTTACTACAAACATGCCACTTTCCTTCCCAAATATGCGATTTTGTCAATGTTGATTATATGGTCAAGAAAGTTTACATAAAGTTTATTGCTGTTTCAGCGCGTGAAGATGTGTTATATGGCAAATGGACGAGAGCGATAGTCTTGTCATAGACGATATTTACATAGAATAAGATTATCGTTATATCATAATCCGGCGATTATTTATTCCTTTGCAAGCAAAAAGATAACTAAAGAATAACTAAAGACGGAAAAATGAAAAAGAAACATCTACTTCTATTGGCAGCCTTGTTGCCGTTGACACACGTGCAGGCACAAAAGGCTCTCTACATCCCAAATGAATGGAAAAATCCATCCTATTATTTTGGCAAGGACTCCACTCTATATAAGGAGTCAGACCCTGACAATAAGTACACATGGTCAAAGTCACGCAGTAAGGAAAGTGACAATTTCATAGTGTATTGGGACAACAAATACGGTAACACAAACCCCAGCAATGCTGACGCTACCTATCGCGTAGACATAGATTATCTCCTCCAGCAGGCAGAAAACTTCTACAAGATCAACATCGAGCAACTCGGGTTTGCCAATAGTTCTGACTCTTATGTCAACAAATACAAGAGTATGATTCTCCTGAATCACTCCACCACTTGGACTTGCTATGGTGCTGGTTATGACTATACCGTTCCTGCCCTTTGGGTCAATCCGCAGCCATGTCAGCCGGTAGGTCACTCCGTGGCTCATGAGGTGGGACACTCCTTCCAGTATATGTGCTATTCTGATGCCTCTAAGGCTGGCAGCATCTCCAATGTCAACGTAGGTTTCCATGATCCTATAGGTCAAGGAGCCGGCATTTGGGAGCAATGCGCCCAGTGGCAGGGACTGATTTCTTTCCCCGAACTGATGTATGACCAAAGTATGGGCCTTTTCAGAAACACCCACAACTATGCTTTCACCCATGAGTGGCAACGCTACCAAAGTTATTGGTTCCTCTATTACCTGGCTCAGTATTATAATGACCTCACTATAGTGTCACAAGTGTGGAAGCACCCGATGTCAACAAAGGCTCCTGACTTCAATCAGACATTGATGGACCTCAAGGGAATTAGCGCGGAAGAACTTTACAAGATGTACTTCGACTACGCTTGCCGTCTTGTGACTTGGGACCTTGATGTATGCGAACCTTACCGCAACAGTTATATCGGTGACTTCAACTATAGATGTTGCAAGATAGGTGACAAGGAATATCAGGTGGCATTGGCAAGTTGTCCTCAGAGCACAGGTTTCAATGTTATCCCACTCAATGTGCCTGAAGCAGGAACCACCATCACCACCTCGTTTACTGCGCCGCTGATGAGAGCAGCCGCTGTCAAACTTGCAGATGCAGACCCTGCTGAATATTTCAATGGCGACCGTTATGCTTCTTTAGGAAAACAGACTTACGTCACCAATAGCAACGGTACTTCCCGTGGTTTCCGCATAGGATATGTAGTCTTGCTCAAGGATGGCACACGCCAATATATCAATGATGACAAGGTGCATTGCCTGAAGAATGCCAAGGTGACGGAAGACATCTCGATGACAGTGCCGGAGAATGTGGACAAGATGTGGCTCGTAGTGTCACCTGCTCCCACAAAGTATCTATGCCACTTGTGGGATGAAGACATCACCAAGAATGACGACATGTGGCCTTACACCTTCAAACTCGACGGTACGGACATCGGTTCTAATGCCATTGTCTATATGGCTCCGACCATCGACGGTCGTGCCATTGCTGATGCAGAGTTGACATATGATGTGTATTTCCCTGCCTCAAGCAATTCCTACGGCGGTACTACTGTGACTGTCGGTGGCGAGGCTAATGCCATGGTGGGCACAGCATTTCAGTTGGCAGCATCAGACCTGACAAGCAAGATAGTGAACTATTCATCGGCTGGTCCTCAGAATGGTCAGATCATGTTTTATGCTGAAAACCGTAGCGGCGCTTTGGTAAAGCAGAGTCCTACCGCCAACGGATATGGCTACTGGTATGCCGCCAACGGCAGTGTTGCCAGTTACTCCAACGGCTATACCTTTGCTGAGTTTACCCCTTCCTCTTTGAGTTTTACCATAGGTCAATATCCTGGAAAGAACACCAACGGGACAACACGTACCATCCGTCAGGCGTTGAAATATCAGAAGAGTGACTCAGAGAGTGCCACTGTCTCTTTCGTCTTCAACATCCATTTTGATGCCAGCAAGACGGGAGCAGAACTTAAAAGCATTGAATATAATGAGGAGGCAGCCGGCATAGAGACTGTGAACGGTTTGACATCCTGTGACAAGGTGAATGTATATAGCCTTACGGGGCAGTTGGTAAAGACTCATGTCCTTGCCTCCAATGCCACCACCTCTTTGCCACAAGGCGTCTATATCGTCGGAGGCAAGAAGGTGATTGTGCCGTGACGCAAAGAATAGTTTGCATTTCATAGTAGTTGCTGCGTCCTCGCTGCATC